>NZ_JAIVFR010000287.1 GCF_020829685.1 Nostoc sp. CHAB 5715
GGTTGAAGTTGTTAACTACGGATGGAGCTTCTTCAAATAAAATCAGAAAGTAGAATTCTTAGTCAGTCGAAGGCTTGAATGGAATCACCTCAAGATTGACGATTCTTGAAAAATCGCCTTCTTCAATTCGTAACCCTTGCTTTATAACTAGATTTTTTTGCCGTTGTGCCTGATAAATTGCGGCGCGTAGCTCTACGAGCAAGCCTTGGCGCACCATTTTAAATAAGTTGAGACTCGCTTTCCCAGGTACAAGTTTTAGGTAGAGATCGATTTCTCCCCGAAGTTGCAGCACCTCCATCTTGTTGTTGATTACTACACCCACTGGGGCATAGCGATTCAAGATCAGTTGATCGGTTTTTCTATCTAAATCAAACTCCTCTGATGGATTCTCATTGGTCAGCTTAGGTTCCTCTACTTTTGCTACTGGATAATTGCTGGTAACGAACGAAAGAATTGGACGATTTACAGTTAGCTTCTTGGCATAAATTTTATACTTTTTGTCAATCAGAGTAAACAACTCCGAATATTTACCTGTGCTTTCTGAAGTCCCTAGCAGCAGAAAGCCTGTCGGGTTGAGACTGTAATGAAAGACGGGCAGTATCCGTTTTTGCAACGTTTCGTCCAAGTAAATCAGTACATTCCGACAGCTAACTAAATCTAAGTTAGAAAAAGGCGGGTCACTGCTCAAGTCTTGTCGGGCAAACACACACACTTCGCGGACAGCTTTGCTAATTTGATATCCACCGCCTTCAATGGCATTAAAAAATCTGCGGCGGCGCTCTGGTGAAACCTCCACCATTTGATTCTCTGGATAAATGCCTGATCTGGCTTTCTCAATCGCTATCTCACTGATATCTGTGGCAAAAATCTGGATCGGCGGCGGGGTTACTTTATCTGACAAAAACTCCAGCAAACAGATGGCGATCGAATACACTTCTTCGCCCGTGGAACACCCCGCCACCCAAATCCGAATCGGCAACTCTAACGATTTGTTTTTCGTGATGGTGGGAAAGACTTGCTGTTTCAACACTTCAAATGCTTCGGGATCGCGGAAAAAATAGGTGACGTGGATCAGAATTTCTTCATAGAGGGCCTTGACTTCACTCGGATTCTTTTGCAAATACTCGGCATAATCCTCTAACTCTTCTAGTTTATACAACAGCATTCGGCGCTGGATTCGGCGATCGAGGGTGTTGGGCTTGTAGTGGCTGAAGTCAACGCCAGTTACCGATCGCAACAACACAAATATAGTCGCCAGGGCATCTCCTTCTTCGGGCAACTTCTCAACCGCGATCGGTGGCAATGAGTCAGAAATCAAAGGATTGCGACTGAGGTTTACCAGTTCTTGGGCGATTTTTTGAGGCGGCAATACAAAATCAACATTCCCTGTGGCAACAGCAGTATTGGGCATACTATCGAATTTTGCCGTGTCTTCACACTGAGCAAAAGTCACGCCTCCAGCTGCTTTGATTGCCTTCAGCCCCAGTGCACCGTCTCCATCCGCTCCAGATAAAATTACTGCGATCGCTTTGTTCCCTCGATCTGCTGCCAATGAACTAAAGAACGCATCAGCTGGCATATATTTCCCCTGAATTTTCTCTCGCGGCGTGAGTTCCAACACCCCACCAGACACAATCATCTTAGTGTTAGGGGGAATAATGTAGACTTGGTTTGGTTCTACAGTCACGCCGTCTTGCACTTCACTGACAGGCATTTGAGTTGTTCTTGCCAAAATCTCGCTCAACAGACTCTTGTGGTTAGGGTCTAAGTGTTGAATCAGCACAAATGCCATCCCTGTATCGGTAAGCAAATATTTGAGCAACTGCGTAAATGCCTCTAATCCACCCGCAGAGGCGGCAATGCCAACGATGGGAAATAAAGTATCTGTATTGTCTTGCTGTTCTACGTCGAACGCTTCATTAGCGGTAGATTCAGATACAGGTTGCTCAGAGGGTTGATCGGATGTCATAGGATGAAGTCTAGCACTGCAATGGTTTGGCAGGTCAGGTTTATATTTTAGGTCAGTTTACTTACTTGCCTTGTATTTTAATAATAGTTTAAATACAAATCACATAAACAATCTAAAAGGATGTTTGAAAAGTGTCGTATAGCACATTAAATTCTGACTTCTTACCCCCCAACCCCCCGATATATTGGGGGGCTTTAAGAGACTATTCCCCCCATTTACAAGGGGGAGCCACTGCGCCCTTGCGGCTCTGCCGACAGCCAAGCAAGTGGCGTGGGTTAGGGGGGGTATTTAGACACTTTGGGTAACAAATATAGCTTTTCAAACACCCTCTAAGTTTCCTAAATCCAAGTCAGTGCCAATAAATAAGAAGCTAGAATAAATGCAATACCAATGATTCCGCTACTCAAAAGCAAAACTAATTGAGTTAAAATATACATTTGATAACTTCTGAGATTAATTTTATCGTTTATCAAATTTATTAGTAGCATTTTAAAAAAAATTATCTCCACCAATAAATGATCCATATCATTACTTGTCAAAAGTTAGACTACTATATCTATCTAAGACATTAATTAAAGCTAGTACCGCAAGGCGGAATTCAAAATTCAAAACTTGTACTGAGCTTGTCCTGAGCGTAGCCGAAGTATTCAAAACTTGTACTGAGCAAGTCGTTGTATTCAAACAGGTATACAGTATAAGCGTTTCATTGATTTGGAATGGTGAGGCAGTCGCTCAAAGGGGGTTCCCCCCATGAGGAACTGCCGAACCCGTTAGCGCAGCGTTAGCGAGTCTTCTCCCAAGGGGAGACGCTAAGAGCGAACGAGCGTCAGGGGTGGTTTATTTACGCCGTGACGTACTAGTTAGCATGAGGATGAGGATTATTAGCAATTGCTAAAATGCCAAGCACAGCAACGAAATCATCAATAACTACGGGTTTAGCAAAGCATAGACTAAACCCAGCTAAAAGAGCATGTTGATACATATCTTCTGTTACAGTGCTTGTCAGAGCGATCGCTGGTACTACTTTGCCTTGCTCTCCCGTAAGTGTTCTCACTTGGTGAATCAGAGCATAGCCATCCTCATTTGGCGTGGAAATATCACTTAAGAGGACATCAGGTTGCCATTGCACAAATATTTCCAGAGCTTGCTCTTTTAAAAATGCCGCTTGCACGCTCACGCCATAGGATTGCAACATTGGCGTCAACGAATTGCAGAAATTGACATCATTATCTACAAGGAGTACTCGCAGCCCTTCTAGAAATGAAGGATTAGTAAGAAATTTATTATTTATATGCATCAAAGTTTCAAAATTGAGGTTTTCTTGAGCTTTAGAATGTCTTTAAGCAGTACATTTCTTGTGCTTGCTTGAAGTTCAATAAACGTCTCATCAGTAAGCATGAACGGGGTATTACCTTTGAAATGATCTACTCCCTTAGCAGCTTTAATTGCAGCATCGCCAATATCAACTATTTATTTGATACGTAAAAATAATTTTTGTTAACAATTTTTACTTTAACATCCTATTGTTATAGCTGATGTTTTAGATAGTGTATAACTTGTATATTTTGTATAAATTTAGCAAGAATTTTTATGATAAAAAACATTCAAATTATTCTGATGCCCAGTAACTACTGATGAGAAGGAGTCAGAAGACAGAATTCAGAATTCAGAATACCCCAGCAGTCAAGTCAGGGGTAACAGTCACGGAAAGAATTTTTTCTTCTCCACAATTAAAATCGGGGGCTTTAAACCTCGATTCTCCATCCAGTCGCACAGAATCCATGCTGGATTCTGGCTCCTGAATTCTGAATTCTTCTTCGGTAACAATTATTAATTATGTCTAAAGACGTAAAGTTTTTATATCCTTCAGTAGTAGTTAAAACAATTTCCAATAATATAGGACTTACGCAAAAATCGCCCAAAAGCTTAATTTATCGAACCGCCAAGACGCCAAGAACGCCAAGAATTCGTAGAGCGTGCGTAAGTCCTATAATAGACAGTTGGTTCTTTTCTAACGTTGGCTGGCTGAGTGTCGTGAGTGCCAAAGTAACGTAACCACTCAAAGCAATACTATCAAATCCAACTAGGCTCAAACTTCGCGGTACTTGCAAGGAGTCTTGAATTCTGCCTCCATTTCAATAACTTAACTTTTCTTAAGAAAAATATGATTAAGCAGTCTATGATTATTATCCTAATGGGTGTATCCGGTTCTGGCAAAACCACTATAGGAAAACTGCTAGCAGAATCGTTACAATGGGAGTTTAGCGATGCTGATGCTTTCCACTCACTAGAGAACGTTGAGAAAATGCGGCAGGGTATCCCTCTAAGTGAAGCTGACAGGATGCCTTGGTTACAAGATTTACAAACAGCCATAAAACATTGGCTGCAAGAAAATAAAAATGTGGTGCTGGCGTGTTCTGCTTTAAAAGACAGCTATCGACAATTTTTGGTATTGGATAGCGATGGCTCCGCCAACGCCAAGGGCGAACGCATCAAGCTAGTTTACCTCAAAGGGTCTTATGAGTTAATTCAAATGCGGTTGCAAGAGCGTAGCAATCATTACATGAGCGAAAAACTGCTCAACAGCCAGTTTTATACTCTTGAAGAACCATTACATACCATATCTATGGATGTTGCACAACCACCCCAGGTGATTGTTCAAAACATTAGAACAGCTTTGGAAATCTAGCTTATTGCTTTGCTATTTGTCTATGGTATTAGTGGATTGCTGGCAGGTTTAGCAGGAATCATGAGTGCCAGCCGTCTTTATAGTGCTAGCGGCATCTTAGGTCAAGGTTACGAATTAGATGCGATCGCTGCTGTTATTCTAGGTGGAACCAGCTTTACAGGCGGTATTGGTACCATTGGCGGCACACTTTTAGGTGCATTAATCATTGCTATTCTCAACAACGGTTTAACCTTGTTGAACCTATCTTACTTCTGGCAACTAGTCGTCAAAGGACTAGTAATTATTTTGGCAGTTGTGATTGATAGACTCCGCAGACGTTCCAGACGGTAAAGAATTTCTTTGGGAATTGGGCATTGGGCATGGGGCATGGGGCATGGGGCATTGAGAATAGGGGATGAGTCTTTGAACTCCATTAATGGGTCTTTGAACTCCATTAATGGGTCTTTGAACTCCATTAATGGGTCTTTGAACTCCATTAATGAGTCTTTGAACTCCATTAATGAGTCTTTGAACTCCATTAATGAGTCTTTGAACTCCATTAATGAGTCTTTGAACTCCATTAATGAGCCTTTGAACTCCATTAATGAGTCTTTGAACTCCATTAATGAGTCTTTGCTCTCTACTCTCCTGCTCCCTGTTCCCCACTCCCTCATCTCCCTCATCTCCCTCATCCCCCCAATGCCCCATGCCCCATGCCCAATCTTGTTGTCCGTCAAGAGCAAGATAACGCTTACCATATCGAAGCATTCTATCGTTACCGCCTGAATGATAATATCTCAGTTACTCCTGGTTTTTGGATGATTCTCAACCCGGAAAACGACAGCAGAAATGATACGCAGTATGTGGGTGTAATTCGTACAACCTTTGATTTTTAACCTATCACAACTAATTTACCGGACATGATCTTACAGAATTCTTGAATTTTGAATTTTAAATTTTGAATTTTGAATTCGGAGCGAAGCGACGTGACCATTTACTTTTATAAGGTTTGGCAGCCTTATGGCTGTTTTTCTAACTTTTCTCCCCACGGAATCCATATCCAGGGTACTTACTGGCCAACGGTTGAGCATTATTATCAAGCGCAAAAATTTGTTGGCAGCACAGATGCGGCAATTATACCGCTTATCCATGCTGCCGCTACCCCAGAAGAAGCTGCCACGTTGGGAAGATGTAGCACTCGCCAACTCCGTCGAGACTGGGATTTGGTCAAAACTGAAATTATGCGAGAAGCTGTACTCAAAAAGTTTATCACTCATATTGATATTAGAGAAGTTCTTTTGAAGACTGGCGATGAGATTTTGGTTGAAAACTCCCCAACCGATTCTTTTTGGGGCTGTGGTGCTAATAGAGCAGGTCTTAACCATCTCGGTAAAACCCTCATGAGTGTGCGTGAAGAAATCCGTAACTTACTATCTTTAACGGTAATTTACGAATAATTTAATCAAAATATAGGAATCATATTTGATTTTTGAAATTATTTGCGTAGTCCGGGAGTGGGGAGTAGGGAGTAGGGAATAGGGCTGTAGGGTTTTCGAGTTGTACGGAATTTTTTCATAAATCAAATCGTAGTCCTATAGCAAGAAACATATTCATCTTAATCCCAATCTCTTTTTCAGTTCTGCCTCTACTTGCTCACCACCTTTTACCACTACCCCAGGCTTTTCTCTCATCAACGATAAAAAATGCTGAAACGCCTCTTCATCCTGGGGATGACTTTTGATGTACTCTCTTAATTCTTGATAGGAAAGATTTAAATAATCGCTCATCTTATTAGCACCTCGCCACTACTAAGGATTTCTACTTCTATTGTCTGACTTACTAATATGGCTATTCGGTTATTTCTTTTATCGTATCGGGTTAATTCTATTGTTTGTAAAAGTTCACTAGCTCTCACACAGAAGTCAAAAAACGCTCTCAATTGCTCAATTGTTGGCTCCATACATTCCACATTAACGATATAGCAATACTTTCAGCCGTTTACATACTTAAGCATCCACCAAAACCACCTACATCACCCACTTTATCCACCTACCCACCTACCGCACCCACCAACACCCACCAAAATGTATTTTATGTTACGTTTTTTTCTTTAGCCATTCACTTATTAATTGTTCTAAAACTTCACTAATTTCTACTTCTTCAGCTTTGCAAGTAACACGAAATTTAAGAGCTAATTCTTTAGGTATGTAACCACTTATTTGGGCATATTCGCTATTTCTACTCGTACTAAGACTCATATTATACTAATTAACTGATGTCCCACGTATCTGGGACTTTTGCAAGAGGTCTATTGAAAGCGACGGGAAACTCCATCCCGCAAGTGGCGTGGACGAGGTTGTTCCCCCCGTCGCTTGGACCAAGCAGGGCATTGCCCAAACAGCTAGTTTCTTCCCCATGCCCCATACTTCGGCTTACCTCGGCTTCGCTACCTCGACTTCGCTCGGCACAAGTCGCGGTTCCTGAACGTAGTCGAAGGGGACAGTACAAGTGCCCTATTCCCCATGCCCAAAAACTCTAGAGAGCAAGTGGCGTGGCTTAGTTTAATTACGAATTACGAATTACGTTAGCGTAGCGGGGCGTAGCCCATTACGAATTGCGAATTGGTTTCATTCCCCGATCGCTTCTCCCCATTCTTTTATTACAGAAAATAGTGATGAGTAATCATCATCAGCAAATGACATTTTCACGGCTGTTTGCAAGATTTGCCGAACACCTTTAATACTGCTAAGATCCAAACTCCGAGATTTCGCTTCCGAGATAAATAATTCTGTATCTTTGAGCAAGTGTTTTGTGGGGAAATTCGGATCAGCATAATTGCCATCCAACATCCGTTGCGCCCCGAGGTATATGCCCGGGCCTTGAGCCATTCGAGCCGGGTCCTGCCGCTGGACACCGCTCCCAGGATGCTGCTGCTGCGCACGGCAGGCAGCGAGATGGGGCGCCTGCTGCGCGAGGCGTACGCCAGTCTGTGCCGCGGCCTGGAGCAAAAGGGGGTGGAGCCCTTGTCGTTCCGGGCCGTGCCCACCCCCGCCAGCCCGGCGCCCGCGCGCGATCCGTTCGGCCAGGTGCTGGG
>NZ_JAIVFR010000288.1 GCF_020829685.1 Nostoc sp. CHAB 5715
TCGCCTTCAATAATAATTTAGGCTGGACTCATACTGTTAACACTCACGACGGCTGGGATGCTTACAAACTCAACTTAGTTGATAATGGTTATCGCTTTGATGGCAAAGTCTTACCGTTTGAGACAACAACCCTTTCATTAAAAGTCAAACAAAAAGACGGCACTCTGAAAACAGAACCCTTAGTCGTCAAACATTCTGTTCACGGACCTGTTATATCACAAACAGGTAATCAAGCTGTGGCGTTGCGGGTGGTTGGTCTTGATCAGCCGAATGTACTCGAACAATGGTGGGATATGGCACGGGCAAAAAACCTTTCACAGTTTGAAGCTACACTCAAACGCTTGCAACTGCCCATGTTTACGGTCATATATGCAGACAAAAACGGGCATATTATGCACCTGTTCAACGGTCAAGTTCCCGTGAGAAAAAAAGGTGACTTTCAATACTGGCAAGGTATTATCCCAGGTAACACTTCTGACACCTTATGGACAAAAATTCACCCTTATCAAGATTTACCGCGCATCGTTGACCCAAAAAGTGGCTGGTTGCAAAATGCTAATGACCCACCCTGGACAACCACATTTCCAACTGCTATCAAGGCAGATAAATACCCACGTTACATGGCACCACGTTTTATGGATTTCCGGGCGCAGCGTTCTGCCAGAATGCTCTTTGAGGATAAAAAAATCACTTTTGATGAGATGGTGGGATACAAACACTCAACCCGTATGGAACTAGCAGACCGCATCTTGGATGATTTAATCCCCGCAGCCCGAAAAAATGGAAGTGAATTAGCAAAAAATGCAGCTAATGTGTTAGCAAGTTGGGACAAAAAAGCAAATGCCAATAGCAAGGGTGCGGTATTATTTGCTGCTTGGGTACAACAAATAGATTTAGACAAAGCATTTAGTATACCTTGGAGTGAAAACAAACCGCGCACCACACCTGACGGTTTAGCTAATCCTCAAGAAGCAGTGGCCAAACTAGAAGCAGCAGCCGCTCAGGTACAAAAGACCTATGGAAAGCTAGATGTAGCATGGGGAGAGGTTTTTAAGCTAGATTATGGTGGTGTAAATTTACCTGCCAATGGTGGCACAGATCCTCTCGGCATCTTCCGCAACCTTTGGTTTACACCACAGTCAAATGGAAGTTTTAAGTCTGTCGGTGGAGATTCTTTTGTGGCGGCGGTGGAATTTTCTCAACCAGTGCGGGCAATGGTACTTAACAGTTATGGCAATGCTACTCAACCCGGTTCGCCCCATATTGGTGATCAGTTACAGATGTTCGCTAATCAAAAGTTGCGTCCAGCTTGGCATAAGCGCTCTGATATTTTAGCCCATTTAGAAGAACGTCAGGCTTTTTGAAATCACGTCAACCAATCTAGTAGTCTACCAAGGCAACTTTGCTTGGTAGCCCCTGTTTTTGATAAGCTACTGAAAAATCAGAGAGTAGCATGGTAAAAAAGTACATTGTGGACTTACAATGAAGATGAAGTTTCTCAGCTGCAAACACTAATTAAAAAAGGTAAGCATAAAGCAAGAACCATCACCCGCGCAAACATTCTTCTAATGGCTTCTGAGGGAGAAACAGATCAAGCGATCGCTGCCATTATTCGAGTCCATGTTACGACAGTAGAACGGACACGAGAAAAATTTGTCATCGGTGGGTTAGATTTTGCACTTCTTGATGAATCTCATCCACCAAAGCTTCGTAAACTTGAAGGAAAGGAAGAAGCGTTTTTAATTGCTACAGCTTGTTCTAACCCACCTTCTGGACGGGTAAGATGGACAATGCAACTTTTAGCAGATCACTTAATAGTCTGTGGTATCGTTGATTCGATTTCTGATGAAACAGTTCGTCAAACCTTAAAAAAAACGAGATTAAACCGTGGCTCAAAGAACAGTGGTGCATTCCCGAAGTAAATGCTGAGTACGTTTTACGGATGGAAGATATATTGGATTTATACAACGAGCCGTATGATCCTAAACGTCCAGTAGTTTGTTTTGATGAATGTTCATATCAGTTGGTAGAAGAAGTTAGACAACCTTTACCACCTGAACCGGAGCAACCAGAACGTTATGATTTTGAGTATAAACGCAACGGTACAGCCAACTTATTTGCTTATTTTCAACCTTTAGCGGGCTGGCGACATATTGAAGTCACTCAACGGCGTACAAAGCTAGACTTTGCAAAGCAAATGAAAGATTTAGTAGATATTTATCACCGTGATGCTGATCTTATTCGTTTGGTAGTAGATAACCTTAATATTCATACTCCAGCAGCCTTGTATGAAGTTTTTTCTCCTCAAGAAGCACGTCGAATTGTACAAAAATTAGAGTTTCACTATACCCCTAAACATGCAAGTTGGTTGAATCAAGTAGAGATTGAGCTATCTGTTTTATCTCGTCAATGTTTAGAGCGACGAATCCCAGATATACAAACATTATCCACTGAAATTGCTACTTGGGAGAAACAACGTAATCTCCAACGTACTAGCGTCTATTGGCGCTTTCAAACTACAGATGCACGTAGAAAGATGGAACGGTTATACCCGACTGTATGACCCAGCAAAGTTCCCTTGGCGGACTACTAGAACTCACTCTATTTCGGAGCGATCCAAATTTTTGGACACCATTACCAATGGGGGCAGGATTAGCGATCGCTCCTTAACAAAAACTGCGAGTTAAGCCTGATACATTTTATCTCCACTTTTCTGAAGGAAATAAAAAATCCAGCTAACCAAGCTTACTTAACAAATGTGTAAACTGATGATTTCGATTAAACAGAGCCAGAAAAGCTAGTATAACAACGCCGATTGTCGCGATCGCTGTTCCTGATGCCTGTGCAAAAATAATCACAATCTGGTAGCGTATGGCATCATTAGGACTAGGGCGTGTTTTCAAACTCGTTGTATCCTAAAAAAGATGCGATCGCTTTGTGATGATGATGAATATTGGAGAAAAGACGACTATAGTAATTAAAGTTGCCCCAATTAGAGATTCCTGGACTTCCTGTACTCCTTCAAAAACAATTTCCAGTACTGGACGCGGGTTGGGAGAGTATTTATTTTGTCGCAACAAACGAAAAACATTTTCTGCATAGACAATGGCATCATCGATCGCTGTACCAATGGCGATCGCTAATCCTCCCAAAGTCATTGTATTCAGCCCCAAGCCCAAAAAAGATAATACTTGCAATGAAAATATAAAAGTCAGGGCAAAATTCAACAGCACAACTCCAAGAGTCCGCCAATTCATTAAAAAAGGGATGAGGATAACTGCTGCAATGATACTACCTTCCACCAAGGCTGACCTGACATTTTCCACCGAAGTATCGATATAATCTGCTTGGCGGAAGGTTTGATTTACTTTAATTTCTTTCGGTAAACCTGCTTTTAGCTCAGATATTGCGGTTTCAATAGCGCGGGTGACGGTGGGAGTATCAGCTAGGGGTTGTTTATTCACCATCACCACAACAGCATCTTTCCCATTTAAACTACCATCGCCGATTTTCACAGCACCACCAATTTGCACTTGGGCGACATCTCCCAGGCGGACGGGCGTTCCTTGACGGGCGACAATGACAGATTGTTGAAGATCATCAAGGGATTCAATCCGCCCAATTCCCCGAATTAAAGTTTGTTTGTCAGGAGTAGTCAAAAAGCCACCAGGAGCATTGACATTTGCCGCTTGTACGGCTTCACTTACCTGTTGTAAAGATACATTAAAAGCTTGTAGTTTGTTGAGGTCTACTAACACTTGATACTGACGCACATCGCCGCCATACACAAGTACCTGACTGACACCGGGAACTGCTAAGAGGCGATTCGTTACTTGCCAATCAACAATTCTGCGGACTTCCATGAGGTCGATTTTAGTGGCAGATTGGGGGCTGCTGTCTCAATTTCGACTTGGGGAGGTGCAAAGGCTGGAAAAACATCCAGCGGCATTTTGGGGATGGTATTAAAGATGATGACTAATGTGGAAATGAGCGCAGCAATTACTACGAGCCAGCGTCGAGAAATTACCCATCTAGCAACTGTACTAATCATTTGGTTTTTGGTTAAGAAATAGCGAAGGGTTTGTTTATTTCTGATAAACGGGTGAATAAATTTAAATATTAGGTGTGGCTGTTGCTAGCATCAAGCCCCAAATCAGCCCAAAGCGAACTATTCCTAAATAGGATATGAACAAACTACATTTTTATACTCTCTGTGCCTGGAGCATGAGATTTATAAACTGTTCTGTTCACAATCTAAATAGTCTTGCTGTAGGTTGGTTTGATGTTAGAAAATCTAACAGAACCCAACTTCAGTTATTATCTGCAACTTCACTAATTTCTAAATACCATCAGAATTTCGAGGACGATCGCGCTCCTCAACATTTTTATCAGAAGTAGACAGGGTTGGTTGCTTGTGGTTATCGAGATAAACCTCTGTTTCATAATTGAACCCGTCGTACTCTAAATTACCTGCTGGTACTAAACGTGAACGGGTACGACGATTAGACCAAAAAGCACCTCCCATGAAAGCAACTGTCGTTTGTCTAAATCTTTTTCATAAATATTGGCTGTGGCAAAAACCCGACTATCATTGACAATAGTCATGAGTGTGCCACCTGCATCATTAAAAGTTTGACCAAGAGTAACTTGGCGATCGGCAACTTTACCGGAGATGGGAGCAGTCACTGTTACCAATCCCTTGGCATTGGGACGGTTGCCTATTTGTTGCAGTCTAGTATTATAAGCAGAATCACTAAGACGTAAACGCTCTTGTGCTACTTGAACAGCAGACTGAGCGCGTTTCATTTGGGCTTCGCTTTCAATGACATCTCGTCTGCTGTTGGCTGAGGTGACTTTGGCTTTTGCTTCCGCTAATTGTGTTTGAGATTCGAGCGCGTTGCGACGTGGTAAAGCGCCTTCATTAGCTAACTGTAAATCCTTATTATATTGGTTCTTGCGTTGGTTTTATGGTAGAGCATTAAAATCGCAGTTTTATAGAAAGGCTCAAAAACTTAAAACCCAGTCACAGCAATAAATCTAGCCTATCTTTAGGTTTTATTTATTATTCTGTTCCATAAAATGAACTGAAGAACCATTATATTTTTCTTCAGCAAATGCTACCTGGCTTTGTGCTTGGGCAATGTCGGCGTTAGATATTTGCCAATACCTTTGATAATTTTGTTGAGCTAATCTTGAATCGGCTTGCGCTTGCTGCAAAGAAGCTATAGCTTCCGCTCGTTTTTCTTGGGAACTAACCCGTAACTCCACCAAGTCAGGACTGGTGACAACGGCAAGGGGTTGGCCTTTTTTGACTACAGCACCGGGTTCTACCAACAATTCAACCACTTTTGCCCCTGTAATTGGGGTATTCACTTCCACTTTTTGGCTAGGTAAGGTTTCAATCTGTCCAGTGCTTTTAATACCCAAAGCCAGCCGTTGCCGTTTCACTGGCTCGACTTTAATTCCCAACCTCTGGGCGGTTTCGGCATCAACTTCGACAGAACCACTTGCTTCGCTTCCACCACCCTGAAATGAACTTGCACCGCTATGGTCGTGTCCAGCATCAGCTAACACAGCTGTGGGAGTTGTCAGCAATAAAAGGCTTAGGACTGTGCCGGAAACACAACGAATTGCTGTAGGTGGTTGGAGACTTTTAGAGATTCCCATCGCTATTTTGTGTCCTTGAGTTACTATGGTATGGATTTGTGCTTAGACGTTGGTTGACTTTTTAAGCGGGATTTGGGGAACCGCTTTTGGCAAGCAAGCTAGCGTTTCGCTCTTGGAATTTGTTCGCGAAGCCAACTTAACCACTTAACTTAATAGTTTTTCACACAAATATGAAATTAGGATGAAATTAGAACGAGTGATTAGCATTCAAGCAAAAGTTATTTGTTGGTAATAAACATACATCTCGGTATCTACTGGCATTTGCTCTACAACAGAAGCCAGCTTTGGCAGCCGAATAAGTGTCGCAGTTCCTTTTATCCACACCTAAATTCGTCGATTTTTTTCGTCCCTCTCAAGGTGTAAATTTAGGTAAGTTATTTTATAAATCAGTTTTCTGACGTGCAGCCAACTGACTGGATATTCCAGGCGTTGCAATCTCTACTTGAATGGTATGGTTGTATCGTCGGATACGCCAAAATTTACGATTTTTTAATAATTTGCAGGTAATTTAGAGGTTTATCATACTTTAACTAATTCAACTTCAAAAAATGTAACTAGCGGTGTGACTGCGGCTCACAGCCAAGCTTGATGTTGTTTAGGATTATAACCTTGCATATTGATAACCCTCAACTTGGGTTAATAACAAATATAAAACACTACCATACTCAAAATAATAAAAAAGTTTTATCCAATTAACTTACCAATTTCATTTAATTTCTGCTCCAAAATTCCTTGTAAAGATTGAAGTTGTTCCCTACTAGCATTAGCTAAAGTCATCTCAGATAATCCACTATTGATTTTTTGAATAACTGCTTTTATTTCTTTCGATTCTGATTGTTCTGATGTTAAATACTTAGCTTTAATGTTCTTAACTAAATCACGTGTCTCAGGTACAGTTAAACTTTCTTTTAATACCTGCTCTGTTGCTTTTATTCGTTCTATAGCTGCTTCTTGCTCGGAAATTTTCAATATTTTTGATGACAATGTTGCTAATGCCAATGCGTGAGCGCCTTTCAGTTCTTGATGACGAATTGCTTTTTTTAAATCTTCTGGCAAAGATAACATTGGTAAAAGATTGGACTTAACAGAAGCAGGATTCAACCCAAATTCTAAGAACACTAAAAATAAAGCTTGCTCTTCGTTATTAATATCCAGTACTTCTAAACCTTGTTGTTGCTCCTCACTACTAGCAATTAATAATTTTGTTAATTCCTTGACTTGATTATTACGTTCAAGCCGCTTAAGTACAGCACCAAGAGTTGTAGCAACCTCATCAATTTCTAAACCAGTTGATTTGGTGATCTCTTTAAATATTGCTTCTGCCTTATCTAGTGGATTTAAATCTTCAAAACCTAAAAAAGTCAATAACGATAATTGGTCTAAATCCTGCGGCTGAGGTACGATTAATGCCCTAATAGTCTCCCATCCTAATAGCTTCGCTCCTGACCAACGTAATTGTCCGTCCAAGAGCATATAACGACCGTTATCTTGAGGAACTAAAATAACTGGTGTAATCTGCCCATGTTTTTTTAGTAATCTCGCTTTTGCCTGAATAGACTCTTGTGTAATTGTTTGTCTTGGCTGATTAGGATTAGGGTCAATTAGACCCGTATCAATGGCAATCTCACTTGTTTGCGTTTGCAATTGTTCGCGTAGTTTGGCGATTTCTGTCTCTAACTCTGGTGATTGCGATGCACGTAACCTTTCTACTTCAGCTTGTAAATCCGTAATTTTTTGTTCTTGATCGGTTTTCTGCACTGCCCCTTTAAATTTATCGCCTATTTGCGGTAATGCTTTTGCCATTATTTTTCCTTAATTAATGCAATGACATCATCAACAATTAATTTGAAATCTTTGCAAGCAGGATGCTTGGGACGATACTTGTGCAATGGTAATCCATAGGCACTAGCATTTTTAAACTCGTTAGAACTCCGAATTTTTGGATATAACTTTATCCCTAATGACATTGTGAAATTACAGCAGTTTTCATGTATTTGAACCACATCTGTTGTAGGGGTTTAG
>NZ_JAIVFR010000289.1 GCF_020829685.1 Nostoc sp. CHAB 5715
CGCCGAACCGGCGTGGCGTGAACTGCTGGGACAGGCCTACGCCACCCCCTACCAGTCGCCTGCCTTCCTTGCCGCATGGCTTGCAAACGTCGCAGGCCACGAAGCGGTCGCCCCGCTGATCGTGGTCGCGCGCGACGCCGGAGGCGCGGTCGTGGCGGTGCTGCCGCTCGGAGTTCGCCGCCGGCTCAGCCTCACGGTCGCGAGCTTCCTCGGCGGCGCCCACGTCAACTACAACCTCCCCGTGATCCGGACGGACCGGCTGTCCCGCTTCACGCCCGCCGAGACGCAGCGTCTGCTGCACGAGGCCGCGCGGGCCGGCGGGATCGACGGCTTCGCGCTGACGAACCAGCCCTTCGCCTGGAACGGCCGGCCGAATCCGTTCGCGGCGCTGCCGAGCCAGCCCTCGCTCGATCCCGCCTTCAGCGGCCCGCTTGCGGCGACGATCGACGAGCACCTCGCGCTTCACGTGTCGTCCAAGACCCGCTCCGCGCAGCGCCGCAAGCTGCGGCGCTTCGAGGAGCACGGCGCGGTCAGGCTCTACCGCGCGGCGACGGCGGAGGAGAGCGGGCGGGTGCTCGACGCCTACTTCCGCCAGAAGGCGGAACGGCTCGCCGCCCGCGGCATCGACAATGTGTTCGAACGTCCCGGCGTGCGGGATTTCATCCGGCAGGCGGCCGGTCTCGACGGCGGCCGCCAGTCGATCGACCTCTACGGCTTCGACCTCGGCCCGCATGTGATCGCGACCTTCGGCGTGATCGCGGACCGGGACCGCATGTGCGGGATGTTCAACTCCATCACCAGCTGCGAGCTCGCCCGCTACAGTCCCGGAGAGCTGCTGTTGAACTTCATGGTGGAGGACGCGATCGGCCGCGGCATGCGCTGTTTCGACCTCGGCGTCGGAGCCGCCCCCTACAAGGCGCTGCACTGTCCGAACGTCGAGCCGCTGTTCGATTCGGTGTTCGGCGTCACGCCGCTCGGCCGTGCGGGCGCGGCGGCGCTCGGCGGAGCGCGGGCCGCGAAGGCGCGGATCAAGGCGAACCCGAACGCCTATGCGCTTCTGACGGGGCTTAGGAAGTTCCGCGCCCGGAAGGCCGCACCGACGGCGGGCGCCGACAAGGCGGATTAAACGATCCGGACCGGATCGACCTCAGAACCCGTTCAAGTTCCGATCTGGAGCCCCGAAGTGCGTGCTTCGCTCATGCAGCACTTACGTAGCTCCCAAACGGGCTCTCAGGCCGCGATCTGCGACGTGCGGTCGGGCGCGCCGCCGCCGTCGCGGACCAGCACCACGACCACGTCCTCGATGCCCGTCGCCGTCAGGCGCGCATGCGCCTCGACGGTCGCGACGTCGCCGGCGCCGGCGCCGGCGCGCGACACCAGGACGGCCGCGGTGCAGTGCGCCGCGAACGGCTCAGGCTCATGCGCCCCGCCGGGACCGGCGAGCAGGACGAAGTCGTAGGTGAGCGCGAGCGCCTCCAGCACCACGCCGAGGCGCGCCTGCGAGGCGCCGTCGAGACGGGCGAACGACGTGCCCCCCTTCGGCACCACATGCACCCTGGAGCCGCGGTCGCGCCGGATCGACTGCGCGAAGGTCGCGGTTCCCGCGAGCAGTTCGGCGAGGCCGAAATCCCCCTCGCCTTCGAGCGCGAGCGGCGCGCCGCCGCCGGCGTCGACCGCGACCACGCGGCGGCCGGATTCCGCCATGACGCGCGCGAGCTGGGTCACCACCTCGCCGACGTCGACGCCGGCGGTCGCGCCGGTCGTGAGGATGCGAAGCGCGGCGTCGCCGGTCGGCATGGCCGAGAGCTGGCGCGCGAGCGCCGCGACGAGGGTGGCGTCGGCGACTTCGATCGCGCCGGACCGCGGCGCGGCGAGCGCCGGCGGCGCGGCTTCGGCGGTCAGGCTGGCGGCGGAGGACGCGGACGACGGGCCGTGCAGCCGGCCGAACACCGGGACCTCGCCGACGGTCGGGGGCGGCGAGGCGTCGCCCTCGTCGGAGCGGCGCGCGGCCGCGCCGAAGATCTCGGCGGCGGCGGCGAAGAACAGCGAGAGCGCGAAGGCGGCGATGGCGGCGATCGCGACGGTCGGGATCTTCTTAGGGAAGTAGGCCTCGGTCGGCGCCGCGGCGCGCGAGATGATGCGGGCGTCGGCGACCATGGATTCCGGATTGTCGCGGGCGGACGCCTCGCGGTAGCGGGCGAGCATCTGCTCCAGCAGGTCGCGCTGCGAGCGGGCCTCGCGCTCGAGCGCGCGGAGCTGCACGTCCTGCCCGTTGGCGTTCGCGGCCGCCTGCTTCTGCTGGTCGAGACGCCGCTCGATCGCCTCGACGCGGGCGCCGGACGCCTTGGCCTCGTTCTCATAGGCGCGCGCGAGCTTCTCGGCCTCGTTGCGGATCTGGCCGTCGAGACCGCCGAGCTGGGCGTTGAGCTCGCGCATGCGCGGGTGCTGGGCGAGCAGCGTGCGGCCCTCGCTCGCGATCTGGGCGACCAGCTGGGAGCGCTGCTGCGCGAGCGCGCGGACGAGCTCGGAGTTCGCGATGTCGAGCGCCTCCGCCGCGCGGCCGTCGCGAAGGTAGTCGCGGATCGTGTCGGCCTTGGCGCGGGCCTCGCCTTGGGCGGTCCGCGCGGTGATCAGCTGCGTGCTGGTCTCGCCGAGCTGCTGGGCCGCGACGGTGGTGTTGTTCTGGCCGACGAGCAGGCCCGCCTCGGCGCGGAACGCCTCGACCTTGTCCTCGGCGTCGGCGACGCGCTTTCTCAGCCCTTCGAGCTCGTCGGAGAAATAGGAGGTCGCCTGGCGGTTGAGATCGCGCTTGGCCGCGCGCTGGACATCGAAATAGGCGTCGACGAAGCCGTTCGCGACGCGGGCGGCGACGTCCGGATTGGTCGAGACGAACTCGATCCCGATCACGCGCGATCCCGTCACGGGATAGGCTGAGAGGTTGGCGGCGACGCGGTCGACGACCTGCTCCTTCACCGGAAGGGTCTCGTCGTCGCCGGCGAGACCGACGAAGCCGAGGATGCGGGCCCCGAGCGACCGCGCGCCGTCGGGCGCGAACTCCGGCACGGCGGCGAGGTCGAGCTTGTCCGCGACCTGGCGGACGAGATCGCGCGACTGGATGAACTGCACCTGGCTCGCGACCGCCTGCTCGTCCGGCAGCGTCGGCTCGCGCTCGGTCCCGGCCCGTGGCGCCAGCGGCGCGTTGTTCTCGACCAGCACCAGCGACGAGGAGCGGTAGTAGGGCGCGGCGAGATTCACGAAGGCGAGCGCCAGCAGCGCGGCTGCGATCGTCGGACCGAGGATCCAGCGCTTGCGCCGCCACACGCCGGCGCCGAGGGCGCGCAGGTCGATCTCTCCGCCAGGGGAGCGCCCGCCGTCCAAATGTCTGCCGCCCTCGGACATCTGTCTGTCCCCGATTCCCGAACTTGCTCTGCGTTCCGGCCGACAGAGCAACACGCTTATGGTTTCCGCGGAGTTAACCGACGATCAGCAACAACCCTGAAGACAACGCATTGTTAACCCTGCTCCGGTTACCAATCCTGAACCTTGGAGAACCGCGGGCGGGGTTCGAATGTCGCGCAGAAGCATCGTCGTTCTTGGCCTCGCCGCTGTCCTTGCCGGTTGCGCAAGTCCGAGGGCGGTGCCGCCGCCGCTCGCCGCCGCCTTCGACGAGCCCTATGTGCTCGCGACCGGCGACCGCCTGCGCGTCAACGTGTTCGGCCAGCCCAATCTTTCGAACAGCTACGCCGTCGAGGCGGACGGGCGGGTCTCCATGCCGCTCGTCGGCCGCTACGAAGTCGTCGGCAAGACCCCCGACCAGGTCCGCAACGGGCTGGAGGCGAAGCTCAGGAGCGGCTTCCTGCGGGATCCGAACGTCTCGGTCGAGATCGAAGGGTACCGCCCGTTCTACATCCTGGGCGAAGTCACGCAGGCCGGGCAATACCCTTACGTCGTCGGCATGACGGCGGAGAACGCGGTCGCGATCGCGAACGGCTTTTCGCCCCGCGCCTCGAAGAACGGCGTGGAGCTGACGCGCCGCCACGGCGACCGCGTGTTCAAGGCGCAGGTGCCGCTGACCTACCCGATCCGCCCGGGCGACACGATCACGGTGGCGGAACGCTGGTTCTGAGGCGCAACGCCGGTGTCCCGGCCTTGAGCCGGGACCCATAAACGCCGACGCCCCAAGACCGAGCCGCTGCGCCGTCGCGCAAACCCTGCCGACTCCGCGGTCATGGGTCCCGGCTCGAGGCCGGAACGCCGGCGGCCTTACGCCGCCTTCTTCACGGCCTCGGCGATCTTCACCAGATCCTTCAGCAGCGCCTTCGACCCCTTGAGCCGCTTCTCGGCGGTCGGCCATTCCCGGCGGAACACCACCTTCATGTCCGGCCGGACCTTGGCGTTCGGTCCCTCCTCGCGGGCGATGTGCATGACGAGGCCTTCCGGGTTGGCGAAGGCGTTGTCGCGGAAGCCGAGCACGACGCCTTTCGGACCGGCGTCGATCTTCTCGACGTTCGCCCGGCGGCAGAGCGCCTTGATCGCGGCGATCTCGAGCAGCTGCCGGACCTCGTCCGGCGCGGGCCCGAAGCGGTCGACCAGCTCCGCCGCGAAGCTTTCGAGCCCCGCCTCGTCGTCGACCTCCGCAAGCCGCCGGTAGAGCGACAGCCGCACGGCGAGATCGCCGACATACTCCTCCGGGATCATCACCGGCGCGCCGACGGTGATCTGCGGCGACCACTGGTCGGGCGCGACCTCCGCCCCGCCCTCCTTCAGCGTCTCGACCGCGTCCTCCAGCATCTGCTGGTAGAGCTCGTAGCCAACCTCGCGGATGTGGCCGGACTGTTCCTCCCCCAACAAGTTGCCCGCGCCTCGAATGTCGAGATCATGGCTGGCTAACTGGAATCCTGCGCCCAGACCCTCCAGAGACTGAAGCACCTTGAGCCGCCGTTCGGCGTTTACCGTCGGCGCCTTATTAGCCGGCACAGTGAACAGCGCGTAAGCGCGCGTCTTGGCGCGGCCGACGCGGCCGCGGAGCTGGTAGAGCGCGGCGAGGCCGAACATGTCGGCCCGGTAGACCACCAGCGTGTTGGCGTTCGGGATGTCGAGGCCGGACTCCACGATCGCGGTCGAGAGCAGCACGTCGTAGCGGCCCTCGTAGAAGTCGGTCATCACCTGTTCGAGCTCGGCCGCCGGCATCTGGCCGTGGGCGACCGCGACCTTCACCTCCGGCACGTCTGAGGCGAGGAAGGCGCGGGCCTCCGCGATGTCCTCGATGCGCGGGCAGACGAAGAACGACTGGCCCGAGCGGTAGCGCTCGCGCAGCAGCGCCTCGCGCACGATCAGCGGGTCGAACGGCGCGACGAAGCTGCGGACCGCGAGCCGGTCGACCGGCGGCGTCGCGATCATCGAGAGCTCGCGGACGCCGGTGAGCGCGAGCTGCAGCGTGCGCGGGATCGGCGTCGCGGAGAGGGTGAGGACATGCACCTCCGCCCGCAGCGTCTTCATCTTCTCCTTGTGGCCGACGCCGAAATGCTGCTCCTCGTCGACGATGACGAGGCCGAGATCCTTGAAGCCGACGGTCTTGCCGAGCAGCGCGTGGGTGCCGACGACGATGTCGATGTCGCCCGCCGCGAGCCCCTTCTTGGTCTCCGAAAGCTCCTTCTGGGTCACGAAGCGCGAGGCCTGCGCCACCTTCAGCGGCAGGCCCCGGAAACGTTCCGCAAAGGTCTTGTGGTGCTGGCGGGCGAGAAGCGTGGTCGGCACGATCACCGCCACCTGCCGGCCGGACATGGCGACCACGAAGGCGGCGCGCAGCGCCACCTCGGTCTTGCCGAAGCCGACGTCGCCGCAGATCAGCCGGTCCATCGGGCGCCCGGCCGCAAGATCGTCCAGCACCGAATCGATCGCGGCCTGCTGGTCTTCCGTTTCGTCATAGGGGAAGCGCGCCGCGAACTCGTCGTAGAGCCCTTCCGGCGGGATCGCGCGCGGCGCCTCCTTGGTCATACGCGCGGCCGCGATCTTGATGAGTTCGCCCGCCATCTCGCGGATGCGGTTCTTCAGCCGCGCCTTGCGGTTCTGCCAGCCGGCGCCGCCGAGCCGGTCAAGCGCGGCTTCCGTCTCCTCGGAGCCGTAGCGCGTGAGGAGCTCGATGTTTTCGACCGGCAGGAACAGCTTCGCCTTGTCGGCGTAGTGCAGCTCGACGCAGTCGTGCGGCGCGCCCGCGACGTCGATCGACTTCAGGCCGACAAAGCGGCCGATGCCGTGGTCGACATGGACGACGAGGTCGCCCGCCGAGAGCCCCGACGCCTCGGTCAGATAGTCCTGCGGCCGCCGGCGCTTGGGCTTTCCCCGCACCAGCCTGTCGCCAAGGATGTCCTGCTCGGCGACGACTGAGACGTCGGCGGTTTCAAAACCCTGCTCGATCCCAAGCACGCCGAACGCCACCGCGTCCTTCGGCAGCGCCACAGCGTCGCGCCAGCTCGCGACGTTGCGGGCCGCGGCGAGGCCGTGGTCGCCGAGCACCGTGCCGAGTCGGTCGCGCGCGCCCTCGCTCCACGCGGCGATCAGCACGCGACGGCCGCTCTCCTTCAACGCCTTGATATGGCTCACCACCGCGTCGAACACGTTGACGCCCTCGTCCGCTCGCTCGGCGGCGAAGCTGCGGCCCGCCCGCACGCCGGCGTCGAGCACGCGACCGCCCTGCCCTTCCGGCAGCGCGAACGGCGTCAGCCGGATAGGCGCTGTCTCATCCAGCCGCCGGCGCCACTCCTCGGGCGCGAGATAGAGCGCGTCCGGCGCCAGAGGCTTGTAGGCCGCGCCGGCCTTGTCCTGGCGGAGCGCCGTCTCACGGGCGTCGTGGTAGTCCGCGATCAGCGCCAGCCGCTCGCCCGCCGCGTCGTCGACCAGCGTATCCAGCACGAAGCGGGCGCCGTCGAGATGGTCGAACAGGGTCGACAGCCCGTCGTGGAACAGCGGCAGCCAGTGCTCGAGGCCGGGATAGCGCCGGCCTTCGCTCACCGCCGCGTAGAGCTGATCGTCCCGGCCGGGCGCGCCGAAGGTCGCGGCGTAGGCCTGGCGGAAGCGGCGGATGGTGTCGGATGTGAGCTGCACCTCGGACATCGGCACGAGGTCGAGCGCGCGCAACTGGCCGGTGGAGCGCTGCGTCTCCGGGTCGAACGGCCGGATCGTCTCCAGCTGGTCGCCGAAGAAGTCGAGCCGGATCGGCTCGGCGTGGCCGGCCGGGAACAGGTCTACAATGCCCCCGCGGATGGCGTACTCGCCGTAGTCGCGCACGGTGGAGGATCGGAGAAAGCCGTTGATCTCCAGCCATTCCCCAAGCGCCTTGAGGTCGACGACGTTGCCGGGCGCCGCCGAAAAGCTCTGCCGCGCGACATGCTCGGGCGTCGCGACGCGCTGGAGCAGCGCGTTGACGGAGGTCAGCACGATGCGGGGTTTTTCTCCGCCGCGCGTCCGCGACAGCCGCGCGAGCGTGGTGGTCCGCGCCGAGACGATCGCCGCGTTCGGCGAGACGCGGTCGTAAGGCTGGCAGTCCCAGGCCGGAAAACTCAGCCGCTCGACGTCCGGCGCCATGAAGGCGAGCGCCCGCTCCATGGCGGCCAGCCGCGCCCCGTCGCGCGCGACGTGCACCACGCCCGGCGAGTCGGGGCTGCGCG
>NZ_JAIVFR010000028.1 GCF_020829685.1 Nostoc sp. CHAB 5715
TCTCCGACACACCAAGCCGCAGTCAAGAAATGTCATGCCTCAGATAGGTAATCGTATTGTATCAGAGACTCTGACTCGCTTACATCCCCACCCATAAAGGGATGGGGTTTTACGCTCGATCAATAAATTTATGTCTCGCCCGTCCCTTAGTAAACTTAGGGCAGGTAAGATGCCCGCCCCATAAAAGTTTTGGCTAAATTATCTTGGCAGTCCGCAAACCGAACAGCAGACCGACAGCCAAGCCAAAGAACAAAGCTAAAAAGCCGATGTAAGCTGCAATCGCAAACATTTATTTTTCTCCACAATACTTCCTAAATCTATTGAATCATTAGTTGTTGGGCATTGGTCATTTGTCATTGGGCATAGGGCATAGGGCATGGGGCATGGGGCATGGGGCATTGGTCAATTTCTTCCCCAGCCTCCCCTGCCTCCCCTGCTCCCACTCCCCACTCCCCACTCCCCACTCCCCACTCCCAGATTGCGATAGAATACAACCCACAGGCGCTTGTTAGGGGTTGGGCAATGACTTCTTTAATTAATGTAAATTTACCAGAGCAGTCTTATGAGATTGCGATACCTTCGGTGAGCTACGCTAACGCACCTTCGAGTTTAGATCAACTGGGTCAGCAGATGGCCAGTCTCAAGCTAGGCAAGAAGGTATTACTGGTTTCTAATCCTACTATTTTTAAGCATTTTGGGGAAAGAGCGATCGCATCCCTGACATCTGCTGGATTTGAAGTTGCTAGCTGCACCCTACCACCAGGGGAACGCTACAAAACCCTCAATTCCATCCAAAAACTTTACGATATCGCCTTAGAAAACCGCCTAGAACGTTCTTCGACTATGGTGGCTTTGGGCGGAGGTGTAATTGGCGATATGACTGGCTTTGCAGCCGCAACTTGGCTACGCGGCATTAATGTTGTCCAAGTGCCTACAACTCTCTTAGCAATGGTGGATTCGGCAATTGGTGGCAAAACTGGCGTGAATCATCCGCACGGCAAAAACTTGATTGGGGCATTTCATCAACCGCGTTTGGTTTTGATTGACCCAGAAGTATTGAAAACTCTTCCTATGCGTGAGTTTCGCGCAGGAATGGCAGAAGTTATTAAGTATGGTGTAATTTGGGATGCCGAATTGTTTGCCCAATTGGAAGCAAGTAAACGCCTCGACCAACTCCGCTATGTAAAACCTGACCTGGTAAATACTATATTAATCCGTTCTTGTCAAGCCAAAGCTGATGTTGTTAGCAAAGATGAGAAAGAAGGCGGATTGCGGGCGATTCTCAACTACGGACATACTATCGGTCATGCAGTGGAAAGTTTGACTGGTTATCGTCTAGTAAATCACGGTGAAGCCGTGGCCATTGGTATGGTAGCAGCCGGTCAAATTGCTGTGGAATTGGGAATGTGGCAAAAGGAAGACACAGAACGTCAAAATGCTTTAATTCAAAAAACAGGTTTGCCGACTCAGTTACCATCTGGGGTAGATATTGAAGCAATTATTGAGGCGTTGCAATTAGATAAGAAAGTCAAAGCGGGGAAAGTGCGGTTTGTTTTACCAACAGAGATTGGTGTAGTAACAGTTACCGATGAGGTACCATCAGATATCATTCGGCAAGTTTTGCGGGGAATGTGAACAATTTGAAAAAGAATTCAGGAGTCAACCCCTTCGGGGAAGTCAAAAGTCAAAAGTCAAAAGTCAAACATTTTGAACCACCAAAATAAATTTAGGGGCTTGAGTCAGCGAACGCCGTATTTCTTGCGCGGAGCGTCTCGAAATACATTTTTTCTTTTTCCATAAATAAATTTAGGCGATGCACTGAGCGTAGCCGAAGTGGGCTTGTACCTTTTTCTTTCTGGTCAGAATTCAGAAGTCAGAATAAAAATTAGTTGCTCTGTCCTTGAATTACGAATTACGAATTATTGATCCATGATACTCCAAGCCAAGAATCAATTAACATTGCAAGAGTTCTTAAATCTTTCACCAGGTGAGGGAGATATAACTTATGAACTTGTTGATGGTCAAGCAATTCCTAAAATGTCACCAAAATTTTTTCACGCAAAACTTACCCGCGTCCTTCTGAATTTGATTGAGCAATCGCGTGAGGGTAAAGGAGAAGTTTGCCCGGAATGGGCTGTTGCATTAACCCGTCGGGGGCGAGATTGGATGCCAATTCCAGATATTTTGTACATTTCTTATGAACGTTTACCCGCCAACTGGGATGAAAACGAAGCTTGTCCTGTTCCTCCTGATTTGGTGATTGAGATTATTTCCCCAGGACAAACCTTTGGACAAATGGCAGCTAAAGCCAAAGACTATTTAGATGCTAAGGTGTTGCGGGTGTGGGTATTAGATAGTAAAGCCAGAAGCATTACTGTTTTTTATCCAGATGCAGCACCACAAACTTATATGGGAGAAGAATTACTCAAAGATTCTTTATTTGAGGGATTGGAATTTACTGTTGAGCAGGTGTTTCAAAAGGCGAAAATACCATTAGACACCGAATAGTAAACTTTTTACATTTACCACAATTTTCTTCATCTCAACGTCCATCGAAATTTCAATCGGCGGCTTTTGCTACTCAAACTTTTATATCTTTAGTCAGCAACGCCCTATTTTTGAAACTGCGGTTCTTTCTGCGATCGCTGTTGGTTATTCGTTGGTTGCAATTTTTGAAATAAAGCTGGTGGCGTAGCTTTGCGGAAAGCACCGCAGTAGTGCATAGTCATAACCGCCTTGAAAGCCCAATGGTCTGATGGCACATCACTAAAGGGATTCGGTAAAGTTTCTGCTTGATTTTGGATACAAGCATTTAAAACTTGATTCGATTTTGCTGGAGTGTCGGTACTAGGTTCTTGAGATTTAACAGGGGTAACAAAGCTAGTAGTAGCTAGCACTACGACTGTTGCCAGAAGTTTGCAGTTCATAATTTGAGTTTAGGGATGAAAGTCTACCCTATGTTAGTTCCCAGGCTGTTGCCCAGGAACTAGAATAAACTTCAGGACTTACGCAAAAATCGCCGAAAGGCTTAATTTATCGAACCGCCAAGACGCCAAGAACGCCAAGAATTCGTAGAGCGTGCGTAAGTCCTAACTTGCTGAGATTAAGCGTTAGAAAACATGGTAAGCATTACTAACATAACAACTAATGCACTGATCCAAAGAGCTAACGATCCCCAACTAACTGAATCTTTTTGTACTCTTTGCCAGAAATTTGTAACTAAGTTATTCCGAATTGCCATTTTATAACCTCCAATTTTTATTAAACTTGCACTGACTCAATGCATTAAGCCTGTATTGAGTAAATAAAAGTTAATCTTAGGGAGTATCAGCCTTTATTTGCTGATTCTTAAAGATTAATCAACAGAGATTTAAATTACTCTGTACACCGATCTTTACGACTGGCTACGCATACGCGAATGCCTGTGTCTCAATGCATTACCACTTTAAAAACAAACAAAAATTTACAAAAAGATATTTGTTGATGCTTAACTTGATTGTCCCACACGTAACTGTTTACACTAAAAAATTTGGCGATTTTGAGAAAATTCTTAACGTTATCTTAATTAGGTATAAAAGTTAGTGTTTCAAATCACAAACTACTTAAATCTTGACTATGTTTCGCTTTTACTCGTGATTTATCTAGACTTGAAAATAGACACAATTAACAGTGAAATGGCAGGTAAATAATGGTGCAACAAATAAGACATAATGAACCGCAATATATCTGTATCATTCCAGTTGAGAGAATTACAGCCAACCAAGACGAAGAAATCATGACCTTTGGTGCATCAGCTGACGATGCAAAAAAACAAGGTGAGGAATTGTTAGCATCTATCTATGGTTGTAATCAATCACAAGTTTTGGAATTAATCCAGCAAGCACGAATTGAACTAATAGCTCACTGGTGTGCCCCTCAAGAGCGCAGAGCCATATAAAATCAAGGTGGTTGAGCCATTAAAAATTACTACTCGCGCTGAACGCGAACAGGCGATGTCTACGACGGGCTATGCCTACGCACGAGATGGTAAAGGCACTGAAATAGAAAAACTAATATAGAGAAATGTAAACAACAGCGCCGCACTACCAACTAAACTATGCTACCGTTCAAAACTCTGCTACGCGTCCGACACTATGAGATGGACGCCCTTGGGCATGTAAATAACGCCGTCTACCAAAATTATTTAGAACAAGCAGCCATTGAACACTCAGAATACCTGGGCTTAACTCTGGATGTATATCGCCAAGTAGGTGGCGTATTTGTGATGCGGCGGGTAGAAATTGACTATTTACGCCCAGCAGTGGCAGGCGATACCCTAGAAGTCACTACCTGGTTGAAGGAAATGCGCGGGACTCGTGCCTTGCGATGCTACGAAATTCGTAAACAAAACCAAGATAATTTGTTAATAACAGCAGAGGCGCTATGGGTTTGGGTGGATGTACAGACAATGCGCCCACGACCAATTCCCAGTGTTATGTTAGACAAATTTTTGCAAATCCAAAGCCCAGGTGTTACAAGCTAAAAATGGTTTGTTATTCGCCATTTAACAAATCTTAATTATTATAATGAAAAATAAATGATTGATAAAGAGTTTTTAGTACATACCTCGCCCCTTCTAGGCGAAAAAAACCAACCTCTAAAGAGTGGGCGTGCTTTCTCTTAGACAAATGACAAATGACAAATGACAAATGACAAATGACTAATGACTAATGACTAATGACTCTTGCGTTGCGGTTTAACTTTTTCCCCAGTAATGCTGACGATCAAGAATACACAACTATGATGTTATAAGTGCAAAATTTAAATTTGTAGGAACTGCAATCAAAATTAGCTTAGTAAATCAGGATTTTTAAGTCAATATTATGGAGCAAAGTCAGCCACAACAGCGCCGTGTCGCCGATCAAGTGTTTCAAGAATCCCTCGATCAGTTGGAGGATATCTTACAAGAAAGTTCAACTGAGGATGAAGAAATCCCCCAAGCACAACTGCATACTAGTAGTCTCAGTGAAGTCGAATTCGATCAAGACTTGACAGATATTGATTTAACGGCTCTTGAGGACGCAGTCGCTGATATTGAAAAATATCTCGAAGAAATAACAAAAACTGAAGAAAAGTTTTAACTCCTAACTCCTAACTCTTGACTTATTTGCCGCCGAGCTTCGTACAACATTAAAGCAGCTGCGATCGCCACATTCAATGATTCCACCCCAGGACTTAAAGGAATCTTTACTTGCCTGTCTGCGATCGCTGCTAAATCTGCTGACAATCCAGCACCTTCATTTCCCAGTAAAATCAGACTGGGTTTGCGCCAGTCCACTTCCCAATAAGTTAAAGTCGCACTGGGTAAGGTTGCCACTACCTGCATTCCTGCCTGCTGACTTTGTTGTACTGTAGCTTTTAAATCTTCGGTTACCGCTGTTGGTAGGCGAAACCATTGCCCTGCTGAAGCCCGGAGAACTTTGGGGCTGTCTAAATCTACACTATCTCCACTTACCCATAACCCTGATGCTCCAGCAGCAGCAGCAGTGCGAATCATCGTACCCAGGTTGCCGGGATCTTGTACCGTTTCTAAAGCTAGCATTGTACCAGTAAAGGGTAGTTGAGTTTGGCTAACGCTTCGTTTTGCCGTTGCAACCACACCATCCGGTTGGACTGTAGTAGCGATCGCATCCAAAATTTCTCTACTGACAATTTCGGCGCGATCGCATCGGTTACAAGCTTCTTCCCAAAGTGAGGGGTGGGCTGCTTGCCAATCTGGAGTACAACACAGTGTTTCTAGTGAATAATTTACCGCACAAGCTTCCTCTAACAGGTGCGTCCCTTCTAATAAAAATAACTGCTGCTTGTGCCGCTCCTTGGTGGAGTGGAGTTTGCGGATTTGCTTGACTAGAGAATTTTGTAAACTGGTCAACATCAAAAAGTTAGGAGTTAGGAATTAGGATTTAGGAGTTAATTTAGTTTTCTTTCAACTCATAACTCTTAACTTCTAACTCCTAACTTAATAATATGCGGAACCCGGGACTTGAACCCGGAAGCCTTGCGGCACTAGAACCTGAATCTAGCGCGTCTGCCAATTCCGCCAGTTCCGCTGGCAATTTTATATCATTGCGTATTTTTTTGCCTTTGTCAAGTCAAAACATAACGCTTCGTTTAAGAGGCTTAAACTGGAAACGAGTTTTTCACGGTATTAGGTCGAATCAAAATATTAACTCAACAGTACAGCATTGATTTTTAGAGAACCTTAAGTTATTTTACTGAGTATTTAATTTAGCTTAAAACTACTACTGATTCGTTCATTTTTGCTAAATCTTTTAAAAGCTCAAAAGACTTGCTGTTGCTGGTTTACAGCCTGTAGTTCTCACCAAAAAACAATTTTTTCATGCAAGATGTTGCTCTAAAACGTGGACAAATTGAATCTTTACTGTAGAATCAAAACCAACTTCAAACATATAAAATACGTATTACTTTTGGAGGTAGACTTATTAATCCTTCTACCAGCTTACCAGATGTCAAAATTGCTCCAGAAGCAGACTCCTCAGTCTTGCAAATTTGGGGTGGGCATCGTTTGCGAGGTCATGTGAAAATTAGCGGGGCAAAAAATGCAGCACTGGTAATCATGGCTGGAGCCTTGCTGTGCCCGGGCGATTGTCGTATCCGCAATGTCCCCTTATTGGCGGATGTAGAGCGGATGGGTCAGGTGTTATCGGCTTTGGGTGTCCGATTAACGCGGCAAGGCGATATTTTAGACATCAACGCCAGCGAAATTAAAACATCCAAAGCTCCCTACGAACTAGTTACCCAATTGAGGGCGAGTTTCTTCGCCATTGGTGCCATTCTGGCAAGATTGGGAGTAGCGCAGATGCCTTTACCAGGTGGTTGTGCTATTGGGGCAAGACCAGTTGACTTGCATGTTCGGGGACTGCAAGCAATGGGGGCTGAGGTGCAGATTGAGCATGGCATTTGTAATGCCTACGTTCCTGGCAGCAGCCGGAGATTAAAAGGTGCGAAGATTTACTTAGACATCGCCAGTGTTGGAGCGACGGAAAACTTGATGATGGCGGCTACCCTAGCAGAGGGCGAAACGATCATCGAAAATGCTGCCAGAGAACCGGAAGTAGTTGATTTAGCTAACTTCTGTAACGCGATGGGAGCGAAGATTAAGGGGGCGGGGACTAGCAGGATTATTATCGAAGGAGTCCCCAAGTTGCATTCTGTTGACTACAGTATCATTCCCGATCGCATTGAGGCCGGGACGTTTTTGCTAGCAGCAGCAATTACCCGTTCCGAACTTCTTCTCTCACCAGTGGCTCCAGAACATCTTATACCAGTGATTGCCAAGCTGCGGGATATTGGGGTGGCCATAATTGAGGAAAATCCTGAATGCTTACACATTCTGCCAGCAGAAACCCTCAAGGCAACGGATATTGAAACTCAATACCATCCAGGTTTTCCCACAGATATGCAAGCACCGTTCATGTCTTTGCTGACATTGGCAGAAGGCGACAGCGTGATTAACGAATCTGTCTTTGAAAATCGCTTGCGTCATGCCTCAGAGTTGAATCGCTTGGGGGCAGATATTCGTGTCAAAGGCAACGCTGCTTTCGTTCGGGGAGTACCGAAATTGTCTGGCGCACCAGTATTAGGTACAGACTTACGAGCATCGGCAGCGCTGGTCATAGCAGGACTGGCGGCGGAAGGAAAAACTACAATTCAAGGATTACAGCACCTCGATCGCGGCTATGATCGACTTGATGTGAAGTTGCAGCAATTGGGCGCTAAAATCCTCCGCGTGGGCGAAGCATCAGCAGATTCAGAAATCGCTCCCACCATCAGTAGCCTGTCAAGTTGATCGGTTGAGACTAACACCCGGACAAGGAGGATGAGGAGGATGAGGGGGATGAGGGGGATGAGGGGGATGAGGGGGATGAGGGGGATGAGGTAAAATTTTCTCCCCCATCTCCCCTATCTCCCCCTGCCCAGCTTAGTTAAATCGTTATACTAACTGTGGATGGCTGTTTATCTAACCAGCCAGATTCCATAGTTGTGTTTTTTTATAGCTTGCTGCACTATGTCCTTCTTTAAAACCCCGCTAATTGGTTTAAAAGCTGACTCATTTCGTCATCCATTAGACCTGGAAGCTACCAAAACGCTCAAGCAAATACCAGGCATAGATATGTTGGTGCGAAATTGGCTTGGGCCAATGGCAGAGCAGGTTTTTTATGTGGAAAATATTGCCTCCAGCGTTCTGGTGGGTGAAAAGCAACTGCCCGATTTATACAAGCTGTTGTTAGATGCTTGTAAAATTCTGGATATAGAGCCTCCCCAGTTGTACGTCCGGCAACATCCGGCTCCCAACGCCTATACTTTTGCTGTGCGGGGTAAGCAGCCCTTTGTTGTGTTACACACATCCCTGATTGATATCCTCACACTAGAGGAAATACAGGCAGTAATTGCCCACGAGTTGGGGCATCTCAAATGTGACCATAGCGTTTATTTGACTCCTGTAAATTTATTAATATTAGCTGCGGCGATTGTGCCCAATGTTGGAACTTTCCTTGCTCAAGCGATACAGGCACAACTTTTAGAATGGGTACGCTGTGCTGAGTTTACCTGCGATCGCGCCGCATTACTAGCAACTCAAGACCCCAAAGTTGTCATGTCAGTATTGATGAAGCTGGCGGGTGGTTCCCCCACCTTAGCACCACAACTGAATCTTGATGCCTTTGTTGCCCAAGCCCGCGCTTACGATGATATTAGCAAGACTGAATTAGGTGAAATGGTCAAAGCTGCCCGCACAGCCCAATTAACCCATCCAGTGCCAGTGCTGCGGGCGCGAGAAATTGACCGTTGGGCAAGTAGTACAGAATATCAATCTTTAATCCAAAGTCATGGATTCAAGTCTACAAGCAATGAAGTAGCACCCAAAGCCGGATGGCGAAACTGGTAGAGCCACTAACGAAATTTGGTTATGTAAATTAGATGTGTTTTAGCTTACAGCAGTTTTCATGTATTTGAACCACATCTGTTGTAGGGGCACAGAAATGCTCATTGGTGTCAACTTAACGTAAAAGCTATGTCCCGCAAGGAACTAAAGTTCCTTGCTAATAGCGAAAGTCATCTTTTGATGACTAAATAATCTGAAAAATCTTTAGTCTACTTCAGTAGACTTTAGCTATGAGCCTTGAACTTTAGTTCGAGGCGGGTGAGGAAGCTTTCAGTTAAGCTACTTTTAGCTTAAGTTGACACGTATGAGCAATGCTGTGCCCCTACCGCGTGGTCTATTTACCTGAAAATAGCTGTAAGCTGTTACGCAAATAAAATTGTATATTTACTCATGAGGGTTGTCATTAGTCAAAAGTCACTTGTACTGAGCTTGTCCTGAGCTTGTCCTGAGCGTAGCCGAAAGGCGGCGTCGAAGTAAGGGCGTAGTCGAAGTATTAGTCATTTGTATTTAAAATGACAGATGACCATTGACTGCATGAGTGTCTTAACAATTGCAATGTACAATCTAGACGCGCATCAACTTATAATACTTTGATAATTCGCTCATGCGATCGCACTTGCTAGAATTCTTTAGGCAAGCTGTGGGCGATTCAGTGTGATGTAAAATGCTGGTACAGCCATAAAATCAGCTAATGACCAGGTTTCCTTACGACCAATTCGCCAAAGACTATCTTAAAGAATTGTTACAACCATTGGGAGAAGTAGAAACAAGTCGGAAAGTTCCAGCCCAAATCCTGTTGATGCTCCTGTAATTACTACTGTGCGCTGATTTCCTCCAACCATTAACTCTCTCCGTATTATGATGAAATTACGAATTACGAACTTGTACTGAGCTTGTCCTGAGCGTAGCCGTTGGCGCAGCCTCTCGTAGAGAAGGGCGTAGCCGAAGTATTACGAATTACGAATTACGCATTAGTATCAATCTCTGCAAGTACCAGCGCGAAGACAATCTTCGGTTTGGTCATCTCTAGCCGATATTTGCCACGGGAATTTATCTAACTGAGAATTTGTGTTGTGAACAACTAGAGCAGTTATTACGGGAAGCTGGTTTTCGACAATTGACACGTCAATACTATAAGTATTGCCTAGTTGAGCATTGTATAAATACACAGGCAATGCCATCAGTCCAATGCAAATTGTCAGATTCATAAAACCTCAGCTAAAAATTTCCGATTACGCTATGTATGTATAGATACGACCTTGATGAACCGGATTTCCAAACTGAGTATTGTTATGATGTTGTGTCAATTTACTCAGCGCTAGCCGCAGAGACGTAATTTCTAAATTATCGGTTCCACTCTTTTTTTAGGTTAAACATTGCCTACAAGATGGCTTACTACTAATTTATGCAGATGCAACCCAAAAAAACAGGACAAAAAACCCACAGCACTGAAAAACATATCTTGCTAGCTGCATTCCCCAGATAAAATAATGAAGAGTGCTGAGTCACGGCAATGGTCAATGACCAACAAAAAAAGATACAAGCCCATAAATAAATTTAGGGTATTGTTAATTTTGAATACTTCGACAAGCTCAGTACAAGTTTTGAATTTTGAATTCGGAGCGAAGCGACGTGACGCCTTCACAAGACGTAGATACTGTAAACGTTCCCAACATCGACCCAGAAGAATATGGCAACTCCGACACCGATCCTCTGGATGAGTTGCCAGGTGAAGTTGAAATGTCCCTTTTCGACCACCTAGAAGAGTTGCGGCAGCGCATTTTCTATTCGCTGATTGCCGTAGCCGTGGGTATTATCGGCTGTTTCTTTGCCGTTAAGCCAATTGTGCAGCTACTTGAGGTTCCTGCACAAGGAGTAAAATTTCTCCAACTTGCACCCGGAGAGTATTTCTTTGTCTCCGTCAAAGTTGCAGCCTACACTGGCCTCATACTTACTAGTCCTTTCATTCTTTACCAGATTATCCAGTTTGTGCTTCCAGGACTGACTCGCCGTGAACGCCGTATACTGGGGCCTGTGGTTTTGGGTTCGAGTGTGCTGTTTGCGGCTGGGTTAGTATTTGCCTATTTACTCTTGATTCCCGCAGCGTTGAAATTTTTCATCAGCTACGGAGCAGATGTTGTTGAACAACTTTGGTCAATTGATAAATATTTTGAATTTGTGCTGCTACTGTTATTCAGCACTGGTTTAGCATTTCAAATTCCGATTATCCAACTGTTGCTAGGTAATTTGAACATTGTCTCGTCTCAACGAATGGTTTCTGGTTGGCGTTACGTGATTATGGGAGCAGTGGTTTTAGGAGCCGTGCTTACACCTTCTACTGACCCTCTGACTCAAAGTCTTTTAGCCGGAGCAGTTTTAGGGCTTTATTTCGGTGGTGTTGGACTGGTTAAACTTACAGGTAAATAACATAGGGAATAGGAAAAATTCTTAACCAATTACCAATTACTAATTATTCCTTAACCCTTGTTCGCGTAAGAAGGTATCAGACCATACAGCATCTTCTGGTTTTAGGGGTGGTACTGGTTCTTTGTTATAATCAATTGCTAAGTAATATCTGGCACGATTGTATATACCATGCAATAAAGATTGCAAATCTACAATCAGTTCTGTATCTTCTGACTGTAACGGTAATGGAAATACGGGAATCGTTTCTCTGACGCTAAATCCGTATAATTTAGCTTGAGGACGTGTTTCACTTCTGCTAACAATAATTTGATAATTTACTACAGGAGTTTCCCCTAAAATTGACATAGCTTGTCCACTTCTGAGTAAATCAATTTCGACTAAGTGAGAAAGACTAGCTAAAACTTGTTTACGTTTCAGTTCATACGCTTTTCTACCTTCGCCTGGGCGTTTATTTTTAGGAGATAAAACTTCGATAGAAGTTACCACAAAACCTGTAGAAATTTCTCGAATTTCTAAGTAATTTTCCGTAACATGTTCAGGTAAGGGTATCATCACCGTCATGCCTTCTGACGTTTCTGCTTGTGTAGTAGTTGATGAGTATTGCTGCGGTGATTTTTGTTGAGAAAAAATAGAAACATCAGGAATACCAACTAATACAGAATCTGAGTCATCACTTAAATAAGTACGTCGTTCAATTGCAACTCGATAATGTAGGGGAATATTTTCCTCAATAGTATCTGCTATAGCTGTAATCAATCGATGATGTACTTCTGACCAAAACACAGGATTTTCTAAATAAGGATTCATTCCGGGAAATGGAGAATTCATAGTTTTACTATCCTGAAATGAGGAGTTAGGATGATTCTAAATTAAGAAAGAAAAACTTGGTCATAATACAATACGGTTCAGTTAAGGCTAAAACTGTGTTACAAAGTCAATTTTGTTAACGAACCGCCAAGACGCCAAGGACGCAGAGAGAAGGAAGAAATGCTTAACTGAACTGTATTGGGTCATAATATCCATTCCGAAGAACGTTCACCCAAATCGAGAGGAATGCTAACAGCTTTGCCAAGGCGGGGGCGATCGCGTGTTTGGGTAATATATGTTTGTACCTGCGTTGACCCACCCAAGGCATGAAGATAATTAGCAATGGTGTCAAGATGCTCTTGGTACTCCGCCTCACTCAAGGGAAAAGAAGCTTGCTCCAAGTATTTCCACATGACTTGCAAAAATATCTTTCCCTGTGCCCGTCGAAACTGGACATCATAAGAATATCCCCACTTATCAAGCAACATCTGACGTAATTCCTGTCCTGTCATAGCTTTTCTCAATCAGATTTTACATTTAGTTATGATGTTAAGTTCCGTGACTCCAGTATGATAAGGATATAAAGAAATGTAATGCTAACAGAAAAGATGCTTGATATATCTTGGAACAAAGAAGTATGGCATCGTTGTGAGCGCTAGCATTTCGACTTAGACAAGAGTTCCTCAAGTACAGTACTTTTGTCAAAATGCTTAACAAAATACACAAAGAGCGCGTAGATTATGGCTCAATTTTCTGAATCAGCAGACGTGCCCGATATGGGGCGTCGTCAGTTCATGAATCTGCTCACTTTTGGGACTGTCACTGGAGTGGCTCTGGGTGCATTGTATCCCGTTGTCAACTACTTTATTCCACCCGCAACTGGTGGTGCTGGTGGCGGTGTAACGGCAAAAGACGAGCTAGGTAACGATGTTAGCGTCACTAAATTTCTAGAAAACCGGAATGCAGGCGATCGCAACCTAGTCCAAGGGCTAAAGGGAGATCCTACCTATATTGTGGTAGACAGCAAAGAAGCGATCAAAGATTATGGCATTAACGCCATCTGCACCCACTTAGGTTGTGTAGTCCCCTGGAACGTTGCAGAGAACAAGTTTAAGTGTCCTTGTCATGGTTCCCAGTATGACGAAACTGGTAAGGTTGTTCGGGGGCCAGCACCGTTGTCTTTACCTTTGGCCCATACCAGTGTAAAAGACGACAAAATCGTTTTGACCCCTTGGACTGAAACCGACTTCCGCACCGGTGATCCAGCTTGGTGGGCTTAATCATTTTGTCCTTAGTCCTTAGTCATTTGTCCTTTGTTTAGGGCTTAATGACTAATGACTAATGACTAATGACCAATGACTAATGACTAATTCAATCGTTGCCCTTATTAGAGATGAGAAATGTTTTCTTAAGAGCGAGGTTAACTCGCAGCGCTAGAGCGATTTTAAAAACATTGCTCATAGCGATCGCTACTGTGACATTTTACTTCACCAGCGATCTAGCCCTTCCCCAATCAGCTGCCGCCTATCCCTTTTGGGCACAGCAAACCTATCCCGAAACCCCCCGCGAACCAACAGGGCGGATTGTTTGTGCCAACTGTCACCTAGCAGCCAAGCCGGCAGAAGTGGAAGTTCCCCAATCGGTGCTACCTGACACTGTATTCAAAGCTGTGGTGAAAATTCCCTACGATCTTAGCGCCCAGCAAGTTGGTGCCGATGGTTCTAAGGTTGGCTTGAATGTCGGTGCTGTACTGATGCTACCTGAAGGCTTTAAGATTGCTCCTGAAGACCGTCTTTCTGAAGAACTTAAAGAAGAAGTTGGCGACACTCCTTTCCAATCCTACAGCGAAGACAAAGAAAACGTCGTCATCGTCGGCCCCTTACCAGGTGAACAGTATCAGGAAATCGTCTTCCCAGTTCTTTCTCCCAACCCCGCAACCGACAAAAACATCCACTTCGGTAAATATTCAGTTCACTTAGGTGCTAACCGGGGACGCGGACAAGTTTATCCCACTGGCGAAAAGAGCAACAACGCTGTTTACAATGCTTCTGCTACTGGCACAATTACCAAAATTGCCAAAGAGGAAGATGAAGACGGTAACGTTAAATATCTAGTCAACATCCAACCTGAATCTGGTGATGTTGTCGTTGATACGATTCCTTTAGGGCCAGAACTGCTTGTTTCCGAGGGGCAAGCAGTTAAGACTGGTGAAGCTTTGACCAGCAACCCGAATGTCGGCGGCTTCGGTCAACAAGATGCAGAAATCGTATTGCAAGACGCCTCTAGAGTCCAATGGATGATTGCATTCATCGCTCTTGTAATGTTAGCCCAAGTTATGCTTGTGCTGAAGAAGAAGCAAGTTGAAAAAGTCCAAGCTGCCGAGATGAATTTCTAAATTCTCTGCTAAATCATTACTTGTAGGACAGGCATCTTGCCTGTCTTTTTTAATGTGAGTTATACAAAGCCTGGAAATTTAGGACTTAACTTATAGTCTTCTTTTTTGGAATCTGTTATATTTGATTTATAGGTTATAATAATTGTTATAACAAAAAGATAAATTCTCACATCACATTTACGATATCTCAGTATTGCATTTGAATACCTGATATTCTCATATTTAGGAATTAGCTCATGGCTATGAAAAGTTATCCCATAACTCATGCAAAGGTAGGAAATCAAGATGGATTTCGCTTACCTCGCGCATTTTCTAAGGATTATCCCCATTTAGCTAATGCTTCAGGCCATATTGAAGTGCTATCTGATAACACGTTCTTAGTTAGATTAGAAATTGATAATGTTGATGAAGCTGATGGAGATGAGGGCATTATGATGAGCCTTTTTCTTGACTTTCTCATGAAGGATGCTATGCAAAACCCTTCTAAGCTCGTTCCTTATACCCAAGAAATGAGCGATGAAATGGATGATTTACTGGCTGATGTAGTTATAGATTAATGGCTCCATTCACTTGTAATGGTTGGCAGATTTTTTTCTACCCATTGTTTAACGAACAATGGGTAGAATTGCGTAATAGGGTTCGTGTTTTAAAAAATGAGTTACCTAAAGAAGAATTTATTACACATTCAGATGTCAAATTATTAAAAGCATTGAATATTGGAATTAAAGAAAAAATTCCTCAAGACCCTTTTGCTAGTCATTTTGCTTTGCAAAAACCTTTGCAAAAATATAGTCGTCTCAAAAAAATGGGGCTACCTGAAAGATATAGATTATTCTTTAGAGCATTCAAAGAACAAAAAATTATTATTATTCTTTGGTTAGGTTTTCCTCGAAAGGAAGGCGATAAAAAAGATTGTTATCAAGTTTTTAGCAAAAAAGTAGAGAATGGGGATTTTCCTGAAAGTATCGATAATCTGCTTGCAGAATGTGAGTTAGAAGATTCTGATGATAAAAACGAAGATTAAGCAGCGATTAAATACAGCTAACATTAGCGAAACTTAAAGCACACGTCAAATCATTAGCAAAGAAACTGTTGAGCATTATCTATAAAGTAATAATTGTCATGGCTGGCGTATTGTTAAACAACCACAGTTGAGTGTGATTTATGAACTTATGCCACCAATAACTTCAGAAGTTAGACACTATCACCAGCGATGTCTACGACGGGCGTAGCTGCGGCACCAGTTTTTCTTTATTTTATCTGGAAAGGCAACCTTAGAGATCGATGGTTCCCGCCAAGTGCTTTTCAAGTGCTAAATTGAATCTAGCCCTCGTTGAGTTAAGGCTAAAAATTCTAACTGGCGTAGGTTGGCTTGAGGAACGAAACCCAACATTATCAAGACTTTGTTGGGTTTCGCTGTCGCTCTACCCAACCTACTATTCCGAATAACCAAATGTTTGAGAAAAAATACAAAATATCAATCTATTAGCGAAGCCTTTGAACTAGAAACTATGAATATGAGCTTCTAAATGTAATTTAGTTACACGATTCAAGCTTTAGTTAACTTTGCTGATTTCCTGATCTCCTAGTCATCACAATCATATTTGATTGTTAGCTATCGAGCCAAGCTTCTAGATTATCTAGTTTCTCATGACCTAGACAGGCTCATTTGAAGTAATTTAACCTTATAAAGCATGGATATTCTAGTTTTCTAGCTTAAGGGGAATAAGTTGCGGCGATTCAGCTTGCTCATAACTGCTTAAGTTCAAAAGATGTTTTTGTAACTAAATTACATTGGTATGCTATATTAATTTAGTGTTTAGGTAAACACTAAAAAACAAATTTACAAATCTACATTTGCGTTTCATAGCATCATAAATAAAATATAATATTATACCCTATTCGTGTTGTTTTTACAAGACTTGTGCCGGAATAATTTTTAATGTATGAGCTTTTCGTCATTCCATCAAAGTTAATTTCCGAGTAATCGACAAACCTCTTGCTTAATTCGAGGCTAGATGTTTTAGTTAGCAGAGGGTGGTATGACCCACCCTCTTTTTGATATGTAATCCCTAC
>NZ_JAIVFR010000290.1 GCF_020829685.1 Nostoc sp. CHAB 5715
CACGTCCGGTTAAACAGTTGTCATTGCGAACGGAGTGAAGCAATCGCTCCAGACGTTGTGATTGCTTCGTTTCACTTCGTTCCACTCGCAATGACATATCACAAGTAATTTATCGGACATGATATAAGCTGTTGACAAAAGTTAAGGTTAGGAAAATGGAGAAAGCAGTAAAGTTAGAAGAAGCTCTTGAATTAGTAAAGCAGCTTTCACTAGTAGATAAGGTACGTTTGATTGAGCAAGTCGCACCTCAAATTGAAAAAGAGTTGACAATGATTCAGCCGAAACCGCGAAAGCCTTTGAGAGGGTTGTGGCGAGGAAGCAATATCAGTGAGTCAGACATTTCAGAAATTAGAGAGCAAATGTGGGCAAACTTCCCTCGAGAGGATGTTTGATGTCTAATTTAGTAACGGATACCCATGCTCTGATTTGGTATTTAGAAGATAGTTCGCGTCTTAGTCCTGCTGCTAACCAGGCTTTTGATTTATTGCCAATCTAAAACGAGTCGTGTCCAACGTTTAACGATAACGAATTCATCAGCAGTTTTTATGTAATCAGTGTCTTGCGGATAAACCCTAATTCGCAATCCCTTAAGGGAAGAACGCCTAAATTTTATCAGATTATATAACTTTAATTGTAGTTGTATTGGCAACGGTAATAATAAAATATTTTCAACTTGCATAAGCAATTTATTCAAATGAATAGAGATGGTATCCTCAGCCTCTTGAGGTTCAGCAAAAGCACCACGAAGTTTCATAAAACCACAATTACTGGTTGAGATACTTACCAGATAGCTATCAGCAGATTCAAAAGCCACTGTAATTTGCACATTGTCTTTGAGGGTTAAAGGTAAAACAAGTCGTCCTTGAGGTTTTAATTGCTCTTGCCAAGCGATCGCAATATCCCAAGCTGCTACTGTGAGGATAATGCGATCGTATGGTGCCGCGCTAGGATAACCAAATCCGCCATCAGTGCAGACTACTTTCACTTGCTCAAAACCAGCTTTTGCTAAATGCTGACGTGCATCTTCCACAATGTCTTCATCAATATCAATCGCGATTACTTGACCAGTTTCACCGACAATATGAGCCATCAGTGCAGCATTATAACCAGTTCCTGCACCAATTTCCAACACGCGATCGCCTGGTTGCAGGTCAAGTTGTTCTAACATAATTGCCATGACAGCAGGCTGCGATGAAGAACTTACAGCCTGACCATCCAAACGCTTAGTAACAATTGCTTCATCTTTATAGACCTTTTTCAATGGGACATCTGGTAAAAAAAGGTGGCGTGGGACAGCACGGAAAGCAGTTTCAACACGCGGAGTGCGGATAAGTCCCTGCTGTTTGAGCCGCTCGACTAGCGATTGATGTAGTGCAGATATGTTACTCATGATTATCAAGCTAACAGTTTATCAACAGAAATGTCAAGGTAATAAATACCGCTTAATTGCTAGTATTAACTATGAAAAGCAGGTCATCTATATAAAATATGTCTTAACTCATGCCGAATATGACAAAGACTCCTGGAAAAATGACCCTTACTTTTAACTCAGACATTTACAGCCAATTGCTGTCTCAACATCAACCTCGGATTATCAAGACAGAAGAGGAAAACGAGAAGTTTTTAGAAACTGTTGAAGAACTGCTTTCTCGTTCTCATCTGACTCCTGAAGAAGATGCTTTGTTGGAATTATTGGTAAAACTGATTGAGGATTTTGAAGATAAGCACTATCAGCTTAATGTTTCAACACCTTGCTCAAGACTCTTGCATTTGATGGAAGCTAAGAGTTTGGAACAAGCTGATTTGCTAGAAATTCTTGGTTCGAGCGAGATTGTTGCTAAAGTAATTAATGGCGAGTTAGAAATGACGAAAGAACAAGCTAAGGCTTTGGGAAAGTTTTTTGACGTTGATGCAAGTTTGTTTATTTTAGAATAAGCGATCGCTTTTTTGTAGAGATAACTAAACATTGTAATAATTAGCAGCAGGTCGTGTTAAAAAGAGGCGCGATCGCTATTTTAAGAAGGGAGCATCCCACTTTTTTACATGTCATTGCGTTCGCGTAGCGTCTCGAAGAGAGGAACGAAGCAATCGCAAAATTCTTCAGGTCAAAACGAGTCCATGAGATTGCTTCGTCGTTCCTCCTCGCAATGACAGTTATTCTCAAGAGCAAAATAAAAACTGGGATGCACCCTTTTAAGAAGGATAAAAAATAGGTTTTTTTTAAATAAATGTAATTATTAAATTTCCAATTGTGTTTGTTCTGCTATCTTATGAGCTAATTTCTTAAAATCCTCATAAACATTTTTCACTGCTTTAGTATGAGCGCCAATAGCACCATCAGCAGGTTTTAAGTGGAACATAGGTTTATGAACTTCTTGAGCCATTGTCATCAGGCTGTGGTAGCTTTTAATTAATCCTAAACAGTTTGGATCATTTTCTATAGAGATTTGATGTTCACTACGCTGATTTAAAATTACTTCTCGATAAGTATTTTGAATTTCAAATATTGCTCTATTATATACTTTTGCTGGACGGTCTAATCGCATTGGCATCTGCCAAACAACGTAACCAATAGGTTGTATATCACCACTTGGTAACGACAAATTTGTAGTATGGTTTTTACTTAATATATACTTCCAATCATTTTTCCAAGATTGCAAAATATAACCAAGGCTGCGTAAACCTACCAAGGAAGCGTAATCTTCTAATGCAAGTGGTATTACCAAATAATCTGCTGCGATTAATGCTGCACGATTGATTGCTCCTAAACTTGGACTTAAATCCATCAATATTACATTTGCTTTATGATTAACGGCTGTTTCTTGCAGAATTCTCCAAAAAGCAGAAGTTACCTGCAAAGCTCTTTTTTGACCACCTCCACCAAGACAATTAGTCCATTGTGCTGAAAGCTCATCTTCAAAACTAGAAAGCATTATATCTCCAGGGAAAAGAGCTAATTTTCCTAATTCTGTAGAAAAAGATAATGAAGTTAAATCTTCTGATAAGTGATTTTCTTGGATATATTCTAAATGTGGATTATCAATATCACCAATACCTGTTAAGAGGGGTTTCACACAATCAAAAATAGTATCTATTTTACCTTCGTTTAAGGAAAATAATTCTAAGCGTTCCTCATCTAAGAAAGTAGCAGTGAGATTAGCTTGGGGGTCTAGATCAGCCGCAACTACCCGCAGCCCTAAATCTTGATACATCCATGCTAAATGATAAACTAGAGTAGTTTTACCGACACCTCCCTTAGTATTAAAGAAAGCTATAATCTTTGCACTCATAGTTTTTTCCTAAGCGTGACCAACAAATGGGCATCTTCCACAGTAAATTCTAGAGGTGGATTACCATTTTTTTGAAGTTGCTGGCGAGCTAGTTGAATTCCTATACCAAATCTCTGAACATAGCCAAGATTTTTCATCGCTTCGGCAAGGTGAGGATTTCGATAATCTGTTATACCTGCTTTTCCAAAGTTTTGCCGATTTACTTGCCCAAAAGGCCCGCCGGGATTTTGAATTTCGATTCGGTCATTAAACCATGTGATTCTTACTGGGGCATTTGTCCCTTCATAAGTGCGATGCATAACTGCATTTCTTCCTAATTGTTGCAAGGCAACTATTGGATAATCAGGTTGTCGCAATTCTATTGGTTGAGCAGTAATGTCTGTTGCTACTGAAATATGAACTTGAAAAGTTTCGTCCAGCATCCGCAACAAATCTGGAAGCGGGCCGCCAATTTCTTTTTGGTCTTTAATAGGATCTGTTAACTCGATACCATCAATGCGAAGAAATTGAACATAGGCACTGGGAACGAATTGTCTAGGATCGTTACCCACAACTAGCACGCCCAAGATAGTTGGTTTAGGCAACGGATCAACTGTTGCAAAACGCATTGATTGAAGTTGTTGTTCAACAGTACGTTGATTTTCTTGAAGAATATCGTTTGCTAAGGCAGAAGGCAAATAAACTCGACGAAAAATTTCTAAATCGAGGTCATCTAAACTGGCTGATGATAGGGATCGTAAATCGAAAGGTAAGTCTTTTGAGCGTCTTTTTTCAGCTAAACGACGTTCTTCTTCTGCTGTAGCAGTAGCTCGACGGGGGCCAACTCTGATCCAAACACGTCCATTAAAGCGCACAGGTGGAGCATCTGATGGTTCTACAATCACTACAGCTAGTTCACAACCACCAATACTTCGCTTTTGAACAATCATTGTCGGAAAAGGTAAAATGTTCCCATCAGACCGCATAGCTGAGAGTGTAAGCAAAAGCCTATCATCTATGGGAAGGTTTGCACAAATGCCATTATCATGAACCCCAATAAATAAAACTCCTGCTTTTTGGTGGTTAGGCAAGTCATTAGCAAATGCACAAATTGCCTCACAAAGCTTACCTTTGTCAGATATCGAAGCCTTACGTTCTACCCGATCTGATTCCAGGTCGTTCAGGAGAATTTCTAACTCCCGATCATTCATTGAGCTTCTCCTTTTAAAGGCCCATCAGCTTGTCTATCTATGTTTTCATAATAGTTGTATTTGCCGGATACTGCTTCAAAACCTGCTGCAAATATTGCCCAGTATAAGACCTGGGATTTTTTGCAACTTCCTCTGGTGTACCTACAGCAATCAATTCTCCGCCTTTGTCGCCACCTTCTGGCCCCAAATCTATCACCCAGTCAGAACAACGAATTACATCTAAGTTGTGTTCAATTACTAATATTGAATTGCCTTTATCTACCAATCGTTGCAACACATCTAATAATTTGTGGACATCGTAAAAAGATAACCCTGTTGTCGGTTCATCTATTAAATAAAGTGTCTTTCCGGTGGCGCGTCGAGATAGTTCTGTTGCCAGTTTTACCCGTTGCGCTTCACCACCAGATAAGGTAGTCGCAGGTTGTCCTAGTTGGACATAACCCAACCCGACATCAAATAAAGTTTGCAAACGCGCGATCGCTTTGGGAATATTCTGGAAAAAGTCTAAACTTTCCTCAACTGTCATTCTCAAAACATCAGATATAGACTTATCTTTATACTTCACCTGCAAAGTTTCGCGGTTGTATCTTGCACCTTTACAAATTTCGCATTGCACGTAAACATCGGGGAGAAAGTTCATTTCAATAACATTCACACCCTGTCCGCTACAAGCTTCGCAACGTCCGCCTTTAACGTTGAAAGAAAATTGTCCAGGTTTGTAACCCCTAGCTTTGGCTTCTACTGTTTGGGAAAATACATCCCGAATGGCATCAAAAATCCCTGTGTAAGTTGCAGGGTTAGAACGTGGTGTGCGTCCAATTGGAGATTGATCGATAACGATCGCTTTATCAATCGCGTTTAATCCCTGAATTTTATCCAAATGTCTGGGTAAGGGAACTTTCTTAGTTAAATGGTGTTGCAGAGATGGATATAGTAATTCGTTAATCAGCGTAGATTTGCCAGAACCAGACACACCAGTGATGGAGACGAGTTTACCTAATGGAATGTCTACATCTATATTTCTTAAATTGTTGCGATGGGCATTTTTGATAATCAAACTACGTCCATTTCCTTCTCGGCGTACTGCTGGTGTGGTAATTACTCGCCTTCCTGATAAATATGCACCCGTCAAAGAATCTTCTGCTGCTAATAACGTTTGAAAATCACCTTGGGCGATAATATTTCCGCCGTGAATTCCTGCACCAGGACCAATATCAACTATATAATTAGCTGCGCGAATTGTTTCTTCATCATGCTCAACGACAATTAATGTATTACCCAAATCGCGCAATTTCGTTAAAGTTTTGAGCAACCTGCCATTATCTCGTTGATGCAAACCAATACTCGGTTCATCTAAAACGTAGAGAACTCCAGTTAAACCAGAACCAATTTGCGTTGCTAGACGAATTCGTTGGGCTTCGCCACCAGAAAGAGTCATGGCGGGACGGTCAAGGGTGAGGTAATCTAAACCTACATCTAATAAAAATTGCAATCTGGTTTTGATTTCTCTCAGGACTAAATCGGCAATTTGTAACTGGCGATCGCTCAACTTGAATTGCTCAATTCTCTCTCGACAATCCCGAATTGATACGGTAGTCAATTCTAAAATTCCATATTGTCCCAACTTCACCGCCAAGGCTTCCGGTTTTAACCGTTTTCCCAGACAAACTTCACACGGCTGATCAATTAAATACTGCTCTAATTTTTGCTTAACTAATTCAGAACCACCCTCATACTGCCGTTGCAAGATTGGAATAGCACCTTTAAAACTCTGCTTCCTCCCTGCCTCTGCGGCTCGTTCATCTTTCTCTCCAAATAAAATAATTTGCTGCTGTTCCTCTGTCAGCTTGCTCCAATTGGTCTGTAACTCAAACCCATAAATTTGTCCTACACTATAGAGTAATTCCAAGTAATAAGAATTATCTTTTTCTGACCAAGGCGCGATCGCAGCATAAACTGGCGCTTCCCAGTCGGGTACGATCAAATCAGGCGCAAATCTTCTTAAAGTCCCGATTCCATGACAGTGCGGACAAGCACCATAAGGTGAGTTAAAGGAGAACAATCGCGGTGATAGTTCCTCCATTACCGCGCCATGTTCTGGACAAGCAAAGTTTTCCGAAAATACTAACTCTTCGTCATTAGTCATTTGTCCTTTGTCATTAGTCATTTGTCCTTTGTCATTAGTCATTTGTCCTTTGTCATTTGTTGTTTGGTCTTGGTTATCACTAATGACAGATGACGAATGACTAATGACAATATTGGCAATACCACCCGATTGCTTGAGACACGTAGACAAAGAATCAACCAAACGCTCTTGGATACCATCTTTTTTCACCAAGCGGTCAATTACCACTTCGATGGTGTGAGTAAGATTTTTATCCAATTCAATGGAATCTGACAGTTCGCGCACTTCGCCATTGATCCGCACGCGGACAAAACCTTGAGAAGCTAGACTTGACAAAAGCTTACGGTGTGTGCCTTTTTTCCCTCGGACAACGGGTGCAAGGATTTGAAAGCGGGTGCGATCTGGTAATTCCATAATGCGATCGCACATCTCATCGATTGTCTGGGGTGCAATACAGCGATCGCATATCGGACAATGGGGTTCGCCAGCCCGACCAAATAACAGCCGCAAATAGTCGTAAATCTCCGTCACCGTACCCACAGTAGAACGGGGGTTATGAGACGTTGACTTTTGGTCAATAGAAATTGCTGGACTTAAACCTTCAATCGCCTCCACATCCGGCTTATCCAGTTGTCCTAGAAATTGCCGTGCGTAGGCGCTGAGGGATTCCACATAGCGACGTTGCCCTTCAGCGAAAATGGTATCAAAGGCTAGGGAAGACTTACCAGAACCAGAAACGCCAGTGAATACGATTAGGCGATCGCGTGGCAATTCCAAGTCAATATTTTTCAGATTATGCTGCCTAGCACCCCGAATCCGAATGGTATTCTGGCTGTTGTGGCTGGGGTAGGGGAGATGTCCATTCAAGGATGCTGCTAGCTGTTGGTCTGACATATTGGGCGGCAAAGAAGAGTTTCTTATGAAACAGTCCTTAATAATACTATCTTTAATCGGTTTATTGTAGAACAATAG
>NZ_JAIVFR010000291.1 GCF_020829685.1 Nostoc sp. CHAB 5715
ACTAGCAGTGGTAATCCCACCACCATAAAACGAAGCTGTTGCTTTGATATCGGCTTGGTTTGCAATATTATCAACAAGTAAAGTATCACGAGATATTAAGCGATATTCAAGCTACCATTACTTACGTCAAAACTTTACCCAATGTCAAGGATAATGCAATCGCTGTCATTGGTTTCTGTTTTGGCGGTCATGTTGCTTACATAGCTGCAACTTTACCCGATATCAAAGCAACAGCTTCGTTTTATGGTGGTGGGATTACCACTGCTAGTTATGGTGAAGACACTCCAACCATTAATCGTACCTCAGAAATTAAAGGTACTATTTATGCATTTTTTGGTACAAGAGATGCATTAGTTTCCCAGGAAGAAAACGAGCAAATTGAAGCGGAACTCAAAAAACATCAAATCAATCATCGTGTATTTCGATACGACGCCGGACACGGATTCTTTGCGGGATTTTTCAAAGACCAATACCCATTTTTAGCCCAGCACCCAAGTTATAACCCAGAAGCTGCTCCTGATGCTTGGCAACATGTTTTAGAACTGTTTCAAAATTACCTATAAAACTTGATTGCATGAAGAGTGCTGAGTTTAAAAACCGCCCACGAGGGGGAGCCACTGCGGTGGACGGGTTTCCCGGCATAAAGCAAGTGGGGTCGGGGTATCAACCTCATCACTGCGATCTCAATCTAGCAGGTACAATGAGAGAGTCTAAGGCCATACACAGCCATGACCAGCAAAATTACATTACAGCGCTTTTCAAGTAATTGAACTACGCCACTCCCTACTCCCCACTCCCCACTCCCCGTCTCATCTGTGGTCTAAATACCTGAAAAATGCTGTAAACCAAGAAGTGGTTGTGTATTTTCCCTTTACCTGCTATTTTGATTCAGAACTATGTGGCTGAGGTATACCGATCTTGCCAACTGCTGAACAAGGGATCAGGTGTGTAATACTATGTCAATCTTTGACTAATACATTTACCCCTATTTTCATTGTCCGCCTTGATGAGCAAACAGGTAATGTGTTTATTTTGGCAGGAGATAACATAGAAATAGAAATTTATCGCAATGGTTTTTGGAGGTTCTTGTCATGAAGTCTGACTTTAATAGCATGACCAAAACTGAGTTAAGAGCTTTCGTCATTGCTCACCCCGACAACAAAGCAGCATTCCGTGCTTTTGTTGACCGCTTTACTTCTGAAGCATCTCCAGAGACTTTTGACATCCCCAAATCAAATGCAGAGATTGAGGAAGTTGAAATATTGATTAGACAAAAGTTAGAACAATTAAACATAAGCGAGGGCTACAAGTAGACTCAGTTCCTCTAATTGCGAGGGTTAATTAACGGCTGAATCTGACTGCTGCTATCTCAATCTACTGCCTGCACCCAACTGTTGAAAGGCTATCTATTGGATGTTTGAGGTGATGTGTGATATCATGTCCGCTTGATTGCTTATAAAACCCGAAGAACCCCACCCCGCCAAAGCTGTGCTTTGTCTCCCCTCCCCGCAGGCTCTTAGGGGTTGGGGGTGGGGTTCTTTTATTATGGGTAATTTGGCGGACATGATATGATAGGTGAAGCGGAACGTTAACAGTGAGAGCGATATATATCTACAACAAGCTACTTTGCGTCTACGCTTTTCTTTGAAGTTGACAAAATTTTGAGTAATAACGCACATACTGCGATCGCACTCTTGTCCAATGAGTGCGATACTGTTGGCTTTAAGCTTTTGAGTTTTTCAGCAGTAATTGACAACCACATAAAAACGGGTTTGGATTTTCTATGCGATCGTCCACAAGCACTTCAATGGGAAGCTTGCTGTTATAAATCAATTCGTCATAATCCATCAATGCGTTCCACTTGATTTTGCCAGTCGGGAAGCCTAGCTGTGAAGCAGCATCAAATATTAATTCTTGCCATTTCTGAATCTCTGGATTTTGCGATTTGCAGTAATCGAGAATGGCAATAAATGCACCAGGCTTGGTAACTCGTAAAATTTCCTTAAGAGCAAGAACTGGATCATTAACAACACAGAGGGTAAATCCCGACGCTGCTGCATCAAAGCTATTATCAGGAAAATCAAGATTGCACATATCCGATACCTTGAAGGTGATGTCTGCGGATACACGTTTTTTACGTGCTTCATCCATCATCTTCTGAGAAAGATCAACACCGACGATATGCACGCCTTCAGGGTAGGCTGAAAGATTAAGACCTGTTCCTACCGCAGCATCTAGTACGGTTTGTCCTGGTTTAAGCTGCAAGGAAGCAATTAGTGGTTCGCGCTCGATGTGCCAGTAACGCTTCATAATCGCGTCATAATCCACTGCACCTTGATCGTAAGTTTCAATCACCTGATTTATCTGCATAAGTTCTTTAACAAATAGAACTACTAATTTTAACTATCGGCCAAGTTATATAATATATTGATGTCTAAACTTTGTGTACTGCAATCATACTTAGATTTGGTCAAATTCCAAACTAGTATCAAGTTAAACCACTCCATGAACTTTTAGCTGGAGAGGAACTTGAATGACAAACTCAGTTCCTTCTCCAGCAGTTGAGAAGCACTCCAGTTTGCCGCCATGTTTTTGTGTGACGATTTGGTAGCTGATGGACATACCCATTCCGGTTCCTTTGCCAATGGGTTTAGTGGTGAAAAAGGGATCGAATATTCGTTGCTGAAATTCTTTAGAAATACCAACTCCGTTATCAGCGATCGCCACTTGCAACCACGTTGAATTAACTACCGATGTCCGAATCTTAATTCGACTGGGATTGTTCTCAATCTCCTGATAAGTACGCTTGGTATTATTTTCTTCTAAAGCATCAATCGCATTTACTAAAATATTCATAAACACCTGATTAAGTTGTCCGGCATAGCATTCTACTGGGGGTACATTGTCGTAGTCTTTAATCACCTCAATTTCAGGTTGTTCTGGTTTACCTTTGAGGCGGTGCTGCAAAATCATCAAAGTACTGTCGATGCCTTCATGAATATCGACCTGTTTAAATTCCGCTTCGTCCATGCGGGAGAAGTTCCGCAGCGACAGTACAATCTGGCGAATGCGATCGGTGCCTACTCTCATAGAAGACAACATTTTTGGCAAGTCTGACTGCAAAAACTCTAGATCGATGTCTTCACCAGCAGTTTGAATTTCAGCAGCAGGGTTAGAATCATGCTGCTGATACAACTGCACAAGCGCTAATAAATCCTGAGTATATTCCTGCACATGGGTAAGGTTGCCATGAATAAAGTTGACTGGATTATTAATTTCGTGTGCGACTCCAGCAACTAATTGTCCCAAACTAGACATTTTTTCACTTTGAATAATTTGAGATTGAGTGCGCTGCAATTCCTCTAATGTATTTTTAAGTTCAATGGTACGTTCTTCTACGCGTTCTTCTAGTTCTTCTTTGCTTTTCTCTAAAGCCGTAAACGATTCATGCAATTGCCCTGCCATGTGGTTGAAAGAGTTAGATAAGGTATTCAGTTCTCGAATACCGCTAGTTTCTACTGTCTGATTTAAATTGCCAGATGCCATTGCCTCACTTGCCCAATTTAGGCGCAGAATCGGGCGTACAATCCAATGAGAGGTAAACACGCCCATCGCTGAGGCAACAACCAATGCGCCCAAACAAAGGGCGATCGTGATCTGCGTGTTGGTGTTAATTTGGGTCATAAATGTGTTCTCTGGCACACTCACCACCATCAGCCAATTTAAACCATATTTGTCACGCCAAGGTATAACATTGACAAAATTCCGTTTTCCTTCCACCTCAACTTGAAAATCTGTATCTTGGGTGATAGAGCTAAACCCGGAGATTTTCAGGTGTCTGGCAATGTTCTGTATTATTGGGTCAGAACTGTTGATCGCCTGCAATCGCTGGAACTCTTGATTAACCACGACAAAAGGCTTCTCTGTACCAGAACTGGCGATTAATGTGCCATCTCGTTCCATAAGAAATACCCGCCCAGACTGACTAATATCCAAACTGCGTAAAAAATCGCTGAGTTTCAACAGATAGATATCAGAGCTAATCATTCCTAGTAGGCGATTTTGCGAATCATAGATGGGACGACTCGCAGAAGCAGCAATGTAGGGGCTAGTGGGATAATTTACAGTTACAATCTTTCCCCAAATAGGTTTACCAGCAGCGATGGGTTGGGTATACCAAGGTTCTTTAGAATTTTGCCAAGTCCATCGAGTAATTACCTGAGTTCGATTACCTTGATTATCTGTGGCATAAGTGGAAGTATTATTGGCGAGCTTGGCAGTCCAATCATCAATAGTAATCGTCTTGCCATCATAACGACCAGCACCCACCCCTTCACCCGTCGTTAGTCCAATACCAATAAAAGTCAGGTCAGAGGCGTGTATCTGATCCCATAAATACTTGCCAACAGTTTGGCGATCGCGTACATCTAATATTCCCCTGCGGATGGCATCTGCGTTAAGCTGATTAAGCGTTTGCGGAATGGAAAGATAAGACTTTAGGTGTTCATCCACTACATCGCTGGTGCGATCTATCAACTGCTGTGCCAAGTCGTTAACTGCTCTTTGTCCATTTTTAAAGGACAAATAACCTACTAAGCTGACCGCTGCAAAAATTTGGATAAGGAAGGGAACAATAAGAACAATCTGTAATGGGAACGCTTTACCTTTACTGAGATAGTGAGTTTTCATTGGAAACTAGAAGTTGATGCTAATCTGATTTCTTCTTATAGTTCCCAAGATGACCACATAATATTAACCTTTGTTGAATTTTTTTTGTCAAGCTGTAGGGTGCGTTGCGCTTTGCAACAACGCACCATCATAATGATCAATTGGTGCGTTGTGCTGCGCGACTCTAATATCAAGTCCGGTTAATCACTTACGATAAGTCAAAAGCGAGTGGAACGGAGTGGAACGTTCGCGGAGCGTCTCCAAGAGTTGCAATCGCTTCCTTATTGGGATTACTTCACTCCGCTATCGCTACGTACCCTTCTCCTGACGGAGACGCTGCGCGAACGGGAACGCTAAGAGCGAACGTAATTGACTTGTATTCTAGCGGACTTGATATAACGGATAAATATTTTGATCAAACAGCGATGTCTACGACAAGCCGCTGACGCTCCTTCGTCGCTACCGCTTCGCTAATGCGTCTACGCAATTATTTGGGTTTGACAAAATTTTGAGTACTAGGGCAATTTTAATTTGTCGCTACCGTTTTCTTTCCATTATTGCCTTCCAGACTGGCAACAAATGACGGTTGCTCATCATTGGAGGTTGCCCGTTCGTTTCGCTGTCCCTTGCGACGCTGATTTTTAGGAACTCCCCCCGCCATGCCGTACTCTATACTGCTTTTACCATATCGAGTCCCAACTGCCATCAGCATTTGTTCTGTCATATCTCCCAACTCGCTTTCTGTTTCTAGCATTTCCCGATACAACTTATCCAAGCTGGAAAGGGCACTATTGTAAGCATTTTCTTTAGATCGCATCGTCTCGATCAGAGTTGAGAAAGCAGGTAAAGTAAGTCCATTGCCTAAATCTAACCTCGGATCAATTGAGTTTATGCTAGCCGCACGACGCACTGCTTTTTCTAACACTACAGAAGTTCTTTTTCTACGAGCCATGATCTACACCTGAGAATCTAGTACGGTTAATATTCTTTACCTTAAGAAATTTACGTATAGATCAGCTTGAGAGAATTCCGGCAAATCTGCAATAGTTTTTGCTACATAGCGATCGTTGTCATGAATGCGCTAACTACTGAAATGAGAAAGCAAACTGGGGTTTGAGTAAGTCAAAGCTTATTTTACTTGCGGAAAACACCAAAATGAATAAGTCATAAGGCATTTTGAGTAAGTCAAAGCTTATTTTATTTGCGGAAAACACCAAAATGAATAAGTCATAAGGCATTTTGAGTAAGTCAAAGCTTATTTTATTTGCGGAAAACACCAAAATGAATAAGTCATAAGGCATTTTGAGTAAGTCAAAGCTTATTTTATTTGCGGAAAACACCAAAATGAATAAGTCATAAGGCATTTTGAGTAAGTCAAAGCTCATTTTGCTTACTAAATTCGACTTTAGTTATATCTTGCACCTGCCTATCCCGCCTGAGAATTTATTCTCAGGCTAATAGTGCAAGTCCACTTAAATTTTAGCTATGTACTAAAATGCAATGCTTTGCTAACTATGAGAGCAAAAAACCCTTTTAAAACATCATCTTAAACAAGCGCAATTGCTTTGTATTAAGACAAATAAATTTTACTTGCGAGTTAGGTTAAGCAGTTCTTTGGGAGAAGCAAGTAAATCAATAGCCACGAAGAAAATTTGACCTTGAGGATCTAGTAAAAATCGCCAAGCAATGTTCATCCCAACATTACCTCCAAACCAAGGGGTTTCGACTGTACCAGTAATTTTATGCTGTGTATAACCATCTTCTATAGTTTCCGAAACGCCTTTGGTTGGCTTCATCACTAACCCTTGTCCCTCATCTCGTAGATAAGAAGTGATAGCTTCTCGACCAACAATTGGTTTTTGGAAGGGTGGTTGCAGCGCACCATTATTAGCAAATAAAGCAACAGCAGCTTCAAAGTTATCTGCATTCATGGCTTCAATGTATTTCAGCACTGTTGGTTCTGTAACTCCCTCAATAGTAAATTGGGGACTTAGGGATGCACGCGGGAAATTAAAGTTTATGACTTCTGCCTGTTTGTTATCAGCCAGAGACGGATCAAACCCCATATTTACTACAGTATTGCGTAGTACAGTAATTTGCTGACTCTGATCGATTCTCTGAACAGCTTCTAGCACTGCTTTAACTTGGGTTGACATTTGATAGCCTGCTGGCATAGGAGCGACGATACCCTGTTTCATCCACTCTCCTAACTGCCACCAAAATCCTAGCTTGGCGTTGACACCAAAGTATGCATAAGAACGGCTGATGGGAGTATCAGCATTACTCGCTAAATCTCTCATTAATTGCGTTTGTTCTTCATAAGACATCTGCTTAATGTCGTTGAATATACCTTCCATTAATTGGAGATTTGCTTTTCCGGGAGCAGCTGGAGTAATTGTACGACCTAGTTCAGCGTAGGCATACCAGAGAAATGCCAACTGATCGTCAATGTTGAGTTCAGCAAACTTTGCTGTAGTGGCTGGAACAGCATCTGCCACTTGAGTGCTAGAGAAAATATTGCGTGCGGATTCGATAGTATAACTCATGGTTATCACCTTAAAGATTTACCTATTCAGTAGTTGCTTTCGGCTACATTTTGCAGCTTGGAGGATAAATCTAGGGCATTTTTCCTAGATGACACAATTATCCCTAGATATTCAAATCCGAATTATTATTCACTACTCTGGTATCATAGCTGGTAAACATTAACAAAAGACTAAGATTTCTAAGATTTATCTGATGAATATCATTGAATGAAATGTATATGTACTATTTGTTTTTCAAGTTTTGGTTTAATGAAAATAATTATTGTAAAAGTCATCTCTATAAAGGAAGAGATTTAACTATAGTAATCCGCTTTGATTTTTGAAATTATTTGCGTAGGCGGGGAGTAGGGAGTAGGGAGTAGGGAGTAGGGAATCAGCCCTTTCGAGTTGTACGGTGTTTATTCAAAAATCAAATAGGAATC
>NZ_JAIVFR010000292.1 GCF_020829685.1 Nostoc sp. CHAB 5715
TGCGCCAGAAAATGTCACTCTTGCCATTGCCGTCAAAATCAACAATGGTAGGAGTTAGTGCTGCGTCTGTTGTGTCTAGAACAGTTGCATTCAGAACTGTTGTGCCATCCATCTGCCAAATAGCGTTGGCGATTTCAACGGCGATTTAAGCACTGACTTGCTGTGGAGAAACGCTCAAACAGGTGAGAACAAGGTTTGGACGATGAATGGTATCTTAGTCACAGAAGGCGCTCTAGGGACACTTGACTCATCCTGGACTTCTAAAATTGGTGATTTTAACGGTGATGGCAAGACCGATATCTTCTGGCACAATGGAACTACAGGTGCGAACACCGCTTGGTTGATGGATGGTACAACAGTTTCTACTGAAGCTTTCTTACCGACCAATAACGCGGCCTTGACACCATCTCTTGGCGACTTCAACGGCGATGGTAAGACCGACATCTACTGGCGCGATCAGACAGCAGGTACAGACAACATTTGGACTATAAATGAGACAACAGCCGTTGAGACTCCCATCAGCGACGCAGATAAGCTTGGGCCACAGTGGTATACGTTCTAAAAGTTAAGGGCATGGGGCATGGGGCATGGGGCATGGGGCATGGGGCATAGGGCATTGGGCATTGGTCAATAATCAATAGTTCTTCTCCCCCTGCTCCCCCTGCTCCCCCTACTCCCTCATCCCTTCCAGAACTTACTGCTCAAAATTTGTAACTTAAAACCTGAATCACGCTATTTTCCGGCAAATCTTTAGGGCTAATGGAAATACTATCTCCATTGCTACGCCGCACTGTCATACCTTGCATCAAGGTCAGAAAATTATCGAGTGGTGAAATATCGCACGCAGCAGCATCAGCCGCCTGTGTCCGGTAATGGGTTGGAATAACCACCTTGGGATTTAACACTTGAACAGCCTGCTTTGCTTCCTCAGCATTGTAGGCTTTTGCACTGCCTCCCACTGGAATAAATGCTACATCGGGACGCCCCATTAGGATTTTTTGCTCAATGGAAATGGGTGCAGCAGCTCCACCTAAGTGTAGAATATTAATTCCGCCTTGCTTCCAACTCCAAGCGGTATTTGAGCCAAACTGCTTACCACCTTTGCGATCGTGGTCTATGGCAATTCCTTGGAACTTAATGCCTTTGAACTCGTAAACTCCCGGCTCGTAGATGAGTTTTGCATTCCCCGGTAGTACGTCTACAGCACCTTCATCTAGCAGTTGGCTACTAATCAGTACTAAATCTGCTGCAACTTTCGGTGGACGATACCCAGCAGTACAGCCGATCGCCCGAAATGGATTGACAAGAATTTTCGCACCGCCACCAGTAAAAAGAAAGCAAGTATGACCCAACCACTGAACTGATAAACCGCTAGATTGTGCGTCAGCTTGAGATTCAGAACCCAAGGTAGTAACCAAAGCTGTGACTAACCCCGCCCCAGCATAGCCCATCAACTGTCGTCGTTTCATTAATTATGCTCTCGACTGTAACTGTTCCAGAAAATTTCGCAATAACTGTTTTCCTGAAGATGTCAGGACACTCTCTGGGTGAAACTGGACGCCCTGAATGTGAGGATAGTTCCGGTGTCGCACTCCCATAATGGTGTTATCTTCAACCCAAGCGGTGATTTCTAACACATCTGGGCAAGTCTCACGTTCTATCACCAAACTATGATACCTGGTGGCGGTTAAAGGATTTTCTAATCCCCGAAAAACCCCCACCCCAGTGTGAGACACCTGAGAGGTTTTGCCATGCATCAACTCTGGAGCAGGAATTATTTTACCACCGAACACTTGACCGATGCTTTGATGTCCCAAACAGACACCTAAGATTGGCAACTCTTGTCCTAGCTGTTCAATCAATTCTAGGGAAATACCCGCATCTTCCGGGCGACCAGGCCCAGGAGAAATAACCACGGCTTCCGGCTTTAATGCCCGAATCTCATCTATGGATATTTTATCGTTACGAAAAACTTTAATATCATCTGCCACTGGGAATTCTGCTGCCAATTCTCCCAGATACTGCACTAAATTATATGTAAAACTGTCGTAATTGTCGATAACTATAATCAAAGCTTATCACTCCTGGTTTTTACCACTGATCAGTTGCAAAAAGCATAGACAAATATCTCATGCTATTTGTTCGCTAGGTGTAAAAATAACGCTGACGTGGATGCCTAAAGATTACCAAGTAATCCTTTACCCAGAATGCTTGGCACGATCGCCTCACTTTTGAATTGCTTATAATGTGTTCTCCAGGGGATCGGACAGAGTGTGATCCTCTTATCGGTTCACTTGGCGATGCCTGCGGCAGACTACGCCGGAGCAAATCACGTCTACAAAGTCGATATAATTAACTTTACCAGAGGAGGGAGCAATAGCGTACCAGCTACCAGCACCGCTACCAAAGCAGAAACAAGCACTGCACCAGCCGCACAATCTTTAGCAATTTTTGCCAAATCATGGTATGTCTGCTTAACGGTTAAGTCCACAAGAGACTCGATCGCTGTATTTAGTAACTCTAATGCCAAAACTAAACCACTAGTTACACCAATTACCGCTATTTCTACCGCTTGCAGATGTAGAAAAACGCTTAAAGCGATCGCCAACGCGCAAACACTTACGTGAATGCGAAAATTACGTTGAGTTTGAAAACTATAGCTGATTCCAGCCCAGGCATATTTAAAACTAACAAATAAATTAGAGGCTACTTTCCAGGAGAATTCCCGTTCGTTAGACACCAGTGTTTGTAACGAGGTGGGTGTTGGTGATGGAGAAATTTTTTGGGACATACACTTAAAAACACAAAAACAGAGTTGCTACAGTGGGAATATTCGCTGATTTTTATAGCGGAATTAATTTTGAGGCAATCTTTAAGCAAATTTCCACAGAAGTATTATAAAAGTATTACCCAAAATTAATATTAAAGAATACATTAACTCCTGCTATTCCATGTCAACAGCAATACCTATTGCATTCAGCAATCTCACTTGCTGTTCTAACATTCGCCCCAAACTTTCTTCATCAGGATGATCCCAGCCCAACAGGTGCAATAAACCGTGACTAGCTAACCAGGCTAGCTCAGTTGGTAAGCTATGTTCCTGCTGTTGAGCTTGACGTTGTGCTGTATCTACAGACACAATTATATCACCTAAGTATAATGGTACAGAAGCAAGCATCTCTTTGCTTTGAGGAAAATCCACCTCCAAAGCAGCAAAGGCTAAAACGTCTGTAGGCTTATTTTGTTGACGATACTGGGCATTCAGTTCTTGAATTTGCGAGTCATCTGTCAAACGCAGCCCTATCTCATAACTTGGCGCTGGCGGAATATGAGGGTGAAGTATTTCCAACCAGTGATTAAACCAATTTTCCCAAGTTTCAGGAGGAATTCGGGGATCAGTGTCCTCAATTTTTACAGAGGTTGTCGGGGACAACTCGTAAAAATCATCCTCCACGTATAGTTCAACGCTCAGGGGCACACAGTCTCCTAGTCTGAGGTTTACAGTTTTTCGTTAAGACTGTCCTTTGTCCTTTGTCATTGGTCATCTGTCCTTTTAAATATAATTAATGACTAATGACTAATGACTAGCTTAGTGAGTTAAGTAAGCAAGACCAATAAGGAGAGATAAAAGCCCTACGGCAGTCAACGCAAAATGCTTCAGGGAAGTTCCACCCTTCCGTACCATGTTTCGCATGGCGAGTTTTACGTAGCTAGGTTGAGGTTCTGTTGAAGGAGTGTTGCTCATAGTTATTTGTCCACAGACTCTTTTATAACTGTAACAGTTGGTCTAGCATAGAATGGCGATCACCTGTATATTGCTAAGGAATTTCTCTGAAAACGCCTCAATCAGAGGGAATAGCTATGCGATGTCTACGACACCCTACGCCTACGCGCCAATCTTATAAAAATAAATAATAAGTGCTAAGTAATATTAAAAATAATTACTTAGCACTTGTAAATAATCACAAATTATGCAGCAGTGTTTTCTACTAATTTATTTTCTTGGCGCAGATAAGCTTGAATGAATGTATCAATTTCGCCATTCATCACATCGTTAATCGCCGTTGTTTCTGTATTTGTACGTAAATCCTTCACCATCTGGTAAGGATGAAATACATAGTTACGGATTTGGTTTCCCCAGGAGGCTTCCACCATATCGCCACGAATTTCGGCAATTTCTTGAGCGCGTTGCTCCTTGGCGATGACCAACAGCTTTGCTTTGAGGCGATTTAGGGCTTTTTCTTTATTTTGCAGCTGCGATCGCTCCTCTGTACAGCGCACGGCAAGACCCGTGGGAAGGTGAACAATCCGCACCGCAGTTTCTACTTTGTTGACGTTTTGCCCACCTTTACCACCAGAACGAGTTGTGGTGATTTCCAAATCCTTATCTGGAATATCCAATTGCACAGAGTTATCAATCTGCGGCATCACTTCCACCCCTGCAAAACTGGTTTGTCGTTTGCCGTTGGCATTAAAAGGTGAAATTCGCACTAAGCGATGTGTACCCATTTCTGATCGCAAGTAACCATAAGCATAGCGACCAGTAATTTCTAGGGTTGCCGATTTGATTCCGGCTTCATCACCCTCTGACTCTTCAGCTAAAGTTACCTTATAGCCATGAGCTTCGCCCCAACGGGTATACATCCGCATCAGCATAAATGCCCAGTCTTGAGCATCTGTGCCACCAGCACCAGCACTAATCGTCAGTACAGCACCTTCTGCATCATAGGGGCCGGAAAGTAACTGTTGTAACTCCCACTGATCCAGGTCACGATTGAGTTTAGTGATGGTAGATTCTGCTTCTTGGAGTAGCGCCTCATCAGTTTCTAACTCCAACAACTCAACAACTGCCTTAGTATCTTCTAGATTGGCGTGCCAGCGATCGTATTGCTGGAGGTGGGCTTTTAGGTCGTTGAGTTCTTGCAGAGTTTGTTGGGCTTGGGTTTGGTCATTCCAGAATTCTGGCTGTGCTGATATTTTTTCGAGGTCTTGAATTTTGGCTGTCAGTGCAGGTACGTCAAAGATAGTCCTGGGTTTTACCCAGGCGGCTAAACAACGTTTCGATTTCGCGTTTGAGTTCTAAAACTTCCATAGTGCTTGCTGAATCAGAGATAGAGCGCTAGTAGTGGAAAATTGCTCTTTATTCTACTTATGTTTCTTGATTTTAGCTGTAGTTGGGCAAATTTTTCTGCACTACTTATATAAGTTACAAAAGTGACTTGAAATTATCAAGCGCTTCTTGGGTAACAAAAGTAGTGTGATTTAGCTGTTGCAGATAGGCTTTGATAAATAAATCAATTTTACCGTCTAATACCTCTACCGCAGCAGGTGTTTCTACATGGGTACGTAAATCTTTCACCTTGGTGTAAGGATGCAAGATATATTCACGGATGAGCTTGTTGGATAGAGGTTTTATCTGTCGGGGTTGAATTTTGTCAAGCTGGACACCTTGGGCTAGTGCGATCGCAAACAGTTTACTCTTGAGAATAGCAAAGGCTTTCTCTTTGTTTTGCATCAGACTGCGCTCTTGGTCGCAAAATACACTAATTCCGGTACGAATGTGAACCATATTTACCCATGTTTCTAGACGGTTGACATTCCCCCGATAGCGAGGCCAAGTAATTTCCAAATCCTTCTCTGGAATCTCCCACTCAACAGACTCACCCAATATTGGGATAACTTCTACACTAGCTAAACTCGTCCGCAAGGTGTTAATAACATCGAAGGGCGATATCTGTTGTAGTTGATGTGTGCCTGTTTCTGATTTGAGGTAGCCGTATGCATAACGTGTTGTAATTTCTAAGGTTGCATACTTAATTCCGGCTTCATTCTCCTCAGAAATCTCTACTAGATGCAATTGGTAATTTTGGCTTTTTCCCCAACGACAGTACATTTGCAGCAACATATATGCCCAGTATTGACTGTCTGCATTATCAACCTCAGCAGTAATAGTGAGAAATGCACCTTTTTTGTCGTGGGGGTAAGACAATAATTGTCGTATTTCTGCTGTTTCGAGTTCTTGTTGGAGTTGGGTAAGGTTGGTTTGCACCTCTTGCCACAATTGCTCATCGGCTGATAATTCCAACAATTCCAACGCAGCCTTGATATCTTCTAGAATCGAACACCAGCGCTGATATTGCTCATGCTTGTAGAATATGGAGTAATGAACTACCCACAGTTGGCTTCGCCTGAACTGTGGGTTTCTACATCCCGCAGTTCGTTAAGCGCGAAATTTTCTATAGATTTTTGACGCTTCGCTTGTCCCAGTTGCTTCATGCTTCCCGCTTTTTTGCGGGTGCGTGAAGTAGAGCCAGTAACATCAGCGTCTACGAGACTGGTTCCCAATCCCGGTAGAATTCCTTTCGCCCAATAAAGCATAACTTCGGCAGCAGCAATATCTCGATCCTGAACATAGTTGCAAACACTACATTCATGCACTCGGATATCAAGTGTTTTCTTGTGTTGGTTTCCACATTTAGGGCAGGTTTGAGATGGTTTTACTCTCCGGGTTGGAACTTCTACAAATACACCACCAATCTGTTCTACTTTGTATTTGATAGTGCTGCGTAACATTCCAAAACCAACATCAAGAATAGACTTATTTAGTCCGCATGATTGTTTTTTGCGTTTGCCTTTCTTCGCTTTTCGGGTCATGTTTTTGACTTCTAGCTTTTCAGTCGCTACCATGCTGTTACTGCTGGTTATTTGTGCAGCGACTTGGTGTACCCAATTCTGGCGTTGATTTGCAACCTTGCGGTTAAGCTTACTAACCGATGCTTGAGCTTTTTTGAACCGTCTAGAAGCCTTAATTTTTTTCTTTCTGTTTGGTGCTACTTTCCGTCTTTTCTCCTTAGATGCTTTTTTGATTAGATGTTCTGCATTCCTCAAAAACTTCGGAGCGTCGATTTGTTGATGATTCTCGCCATCAGTGATTGATAATGCAGAATTACAGCCTAAATCAATACCAATAGCACCACAGGGTAGAATCTCTGGTTTCAGAACTTGGTCTAATACATTGACAGTAATTGAGGCATACCATTTACCATTACGAAAAACAATGGTGCAAGTGGTTGGTTTGCCCCAATATTTAGCCTGACCACGCATCTGAATACGCCCAATTTTAGATAAATTGAGATATCCATTTTCACCATCAGATTCTACTTTAAAACCTGCACAGTCTGGATAAGTCCAACCTGAATAATGCCTAATTGATTTAAATCTAGGGCGTTTACCTAAACCCTTGAACCAACGCTCAAAAGCAAAATCAACACGTTTTAAAGTTGCTTGTAGTGCATGACTAGGAAGGTCTTTATACTCTATCCAAACTTCTTTGAATGCAGGTAAACAATTCTGTTGCTCAAAATAATCAACACGATGATTGAACTTTTGGTATTGAGTGAATCGGTTATTTACTGCGGCGTTATACAAGTCCTTATGGAGCTTTCGGTGATACCGCAATAAAGATTGGGTTTTCTCATTTGGGTATAGCCGAAAAGTCATTCGTCTTGTTGCCACAGTACGTTTTTATTTCCTCCACAAATCTGATATATTAGCTAGAATACAACAGACACGGTTATTTGTCAAATGCTTGTTCGTAAGGGTTCACACGCTGTTTTTTCTATTCAGTTGCACT
>NZ_JAIVFR010000293.1 GCF_020829685.1 Nostoc sp. CHAB 5715
TTATTTAAGTATGCTTAATATTTCTTAAATGCTTATAAAATCTATATTGTAGGCATTGATATCACTAAATCATAGTTATTAAAATCTGGTGAATTCTAATAAACACCATAAAACTACCGGAAGAACCTAATTTCTTTTGGTGATTTTACTGCTAACTCTTCTAGGTCTTGGGTATTTCCTAATCGTTGCTTCTCAAATATTACTTCTGGTAAGCTGGTATTGTATTCCCCATGCACGTGCATTGATGATGAATCTAAATGTGATGTTGACAGTGATACATTAAATTTTTTGGCTGCTTTTAAGGCGATGCTAAAAAATATTGTATCCAGTCCTTTTATAAATAGTTTATCCATGACTCTCCCCAGTTTATCATCGTTGAGATATTCTGGTTTGACTCCTGCTCCTATTAAATGCTCACAGGCTATTGTTTCAAAATATTTGGCAAACATATATAAAGGTTTCGATACAAATCCTAATCCGTTCAATATCATAGCTTTAACTACATGACCTGGACTGACTTTTTCTCCTTTCTCTTCACCTATTAATTCATTGACGATTTCTACTAATCCTATCGCGTCTATTATTCCTGCTACTATTCCTAAATGGTCTATATTTTGAATTTCAATGTCTTCGGCATTCAACATAACAACAGTATTCTCCACGATTTCTGTTGTAATTCTCTCATTTATCTTTTTGTTATCAATTATTTTTTTAACTATGAAGTTTTCTCTTTGTTCTGTCTTCGTCACAGAACTTCCTCTTTTCGCCAAATCCTCTAATTAATGCTACTTCTTATCGTTAAGCCTCTTGGTTTTTGAATCTAACTTAGTTCCTATGTACTACCATGTCAGCTTTTTGTTGATGTGTGACAGTTAGGGTGCGGAAGGTGAGTTTTAATTCTTTTTCGCCACCAAAAATTACCGCCTTCTCACTCATGTTCGTAGTCACCACGGGTTCATAAGGTGAACCACTATTGCGGCTATTAGTCAGCTTGTATGCCCGCTTGACTCCATAAGCACAGCCACTCGGCCCGTGAGAAATGACGATCGCATTTTTAATCCCACTTAAAATCTTCGTTGCAGTCCAAAATTTACAGGGGCGGGTATGACTACCTTGTAAACTGGTCTTAATCTTACCCTCTTTTGCCAAGCGATACAGTTCACTCAAATTTCCGTAAAATACGACATTCTGATCTATCATGATAGTTCTCCAAATATTTTATCTTTTTTAAACGCAGAGGCACGCTGAGGTTAGCGCAGAGGAACGCAAAGCACTCAAACTCTGCGCTCCTTTGCGTTTTACTCTGCGTTCCTTTGCGTTTAAAACTCAATCTACCAAACGTTTAAGATCCACTCGCGATCGTGCTTGTTCTCCATATCTGCAAACATGGCGTTGGCAATGTTATCTGCTAGCCATTCTGCTCCTTTATAGCCAATCACAGGATATTTCCACAGACCTGCACGGTCAAAGCTGGGGAAGCCTACCCGAACCATCGGAATTTTGTTATCGATAGAAATATACCGACCCTTGGAATGACCTAGAATCAAGTCGATTTCGAGGGATTTATCTGTAATGCGGCGCTCCAATTCCCAGAGGTCTGCATTCCAGATCACTTCGATATCACAGGCTGCTTGCTTTTCCAACTCGGCAATTCTTGGGTCTTTGGTGCAGGCTTTGTTGTCGTCTCCCAACAACATTAGCACTGGCTCTAACTCACATTCCAAGCAGAACTCTGCTAGACCAATTACTAGATCGGGATCTCCGTAAATCGCTACCTTCTTGTTGGCGAAGAACATGTGGGCGAGGTCTGCGATCGCATCAATAGCTTTACCACGTTCTCTGACTAAAGATTCTGGTATTGGTTTACCAGTCAGTTTGCTGATATTTTGCAGCCAGATGTCGGTATTTTTGATCCCAATTGGTGTTGGGCCAATGATTGCAGGAACCTTAAACTTCTCTTCTAAGAATTCGGCTGCACTGCCTCCTTCATATTTGCATAAGGCAATGGTTCCCAACGCATTGGCAGAATCAGCAATTTCTTCAATGGTGGTATTCCCAAAGGCAAAACTTGTCTTATCGGGCATGGTGGGCGCATCGAAGGTTTCTATATCCAGTAAGATGTTTCCTGGAACGTCCATCTCTTTTAAGATGCGTTTAACTTCAGTGACATCTCCAGGGTTAAGCCACCCAGTGATGATGTTCAACTTGCCAGTTGGTTGGCCTTTTTTTGCTAGGCTAGAAATAATTGCATGTACACCGACATTATAGCCAGTGACTTGACTACCTTTGTAACTGGGGGTATGTACAGGAACAAGGATAACCTTGCGATCGGGATAGTCTTTCTTTAACTGGGCGTTGAGCTTGTTAATGGTTCCTTCGATATCGTCCCCAATTGTCTCAGTTGAACAAGTCGTAATAATTGGGATAATCCGTAAATCGGGATATCGTGCTACTAAGGTCTTTACACCTTCCTCAATGCGTGGCTGTCCTCCAAGGACAGCGCTATTTTCATGGAGTGAAGAAGAAGCAATGTCGAAATTTTCTTTCAAATGCTGGGCAAACAGGAGACGAACGAACATACTACATCCCTGTCCTCCATGCACCAGGGGAATACAATCTTTGATTCCAATAGAAGCATACTCAGCCCCAGCCGGCTGACAGGTAAATATAGGATTGATGATTCCCTTTCGTTCTTTCTGTTTTACGACTAAAGACATTCTCTTGACTCCTAGATAGTGTATAATTCGTGATGCGTGTTTGTTTGGCGTTGCTGAACGAAGATATGAAGTGTCTTTTTGAGCTTAAGAAAGTGGAGCGATGTCTGGGGCGAACGATGCCTACGGCGAGCTAACGCTAACGCTAACGCTGCATCCAACTAAGAAGCAAGCTACCAATAGCATCGATTACAGAAGAAAAGTAGAATTGAATTTCCTGAAAATCTTGAAAGCTAGATGAGATGCTTCTGTAGTCAGACACTATGAGGAAACTACGCTTCTTGGGAATGCTTTTGGTGTAGCCCGTCGTAGCGTTAGCTTGCCGCAGGCATCGCTCTCTACTCTGTAAGCCTCTACTCTGTAAGAGAATTTCTGCACAAACACTAACAGGATGACAAGACTCTATTTCATACTCCAATCCAACAACGCCGTTCGTTTAATGAGGTAGTCTGGTCTTCTCCCTTAACTCAGCAATGGGAAAAGGGGACGCTAAGAGCGATCGCAAGTCTGCAAGCGTCACCCAGAGGGTTGAATTACCGATCTAATTGCTTTAATAAAGCGAATAATGTAATTCACCATTCTTCGACTTGGTTATTACAATATCGATCAGCATTCCCTTAACAGCTTCCAGTACAGCCTTCTTTTGCGAGTTCTCCATGCTATTTAACCATGCAAACCTAATTTCCAGGTCAGCTGCAAGGATCTTCGCATCTGCATAAAAACCTCTCTCGATCAAGGTTTCTAGAACTACCTTTTCTCCAGTCAAGATTTGGGCGGTCTTATTGAGAACACCATTGATGTTTTCTTCCCGATCCCATGCACGAGAGTGAAACTGCCACAAACAACGTTCTTGAATTAATTTTGTGACTTCCGCAGCTCGCTCTTGAATGTATGACGCGATTTCCTTAGCTTGCACTTGAACCTGTGGTGCAACTTCCTTAGCTTGTGGTTGAACCTGTAGCGCAGCTTCCTTAGCTTGCGGTTGAACCTGTAGCGCAGTTTCCTTAGCTTGCGGTTGAACCTGTAGCGCAGTTTCCTTAGCTTGTGGTTGAACCTGTGGTGCAGCTTCCTTAGCTTGTGGTTGAACCTGTGGTGCAGCTTCCTTAGCTTGCGGTTGAACCTGTGGTACAGCTTCCTTAGCTGGCTTTTGAACCTGTGAAGTAGCTTCCTTAACTTGCTGTTGAACTAAAGAAACGACTTCCTCAGATACCTCTTTAGCTGCTTTACCGTTGCCATTACCATTGGTACTTGGCAGATTTTGCCCTGCACGGATATCAGATTGAGCCAATTTCATCAAAGGCGAGTAAATGGCATTATACATATCCCGCGCCATATTCACCGCACCTTCAAAACCCATATAAGGGCCATTGTGGTAGCCATGACCATTCACATAAGGCAAATGCAACTTCTTCACCAATGCACCCACCCGTGGCCCAGTCAAAACCAAATCCGGCTTGACCATCTCCAGCACCTCAAAGAACTCCAGTTCATTGCCATCATCAATATAAATAGTCCCCTCTTCACCTCTGGCAATCACCTTTTCAAAATCCTCTTGGTGCCCAAACTTCGACGACATCGCCACCACTTTCATCCCTAAATCGTCTTCTAGCGCTTTCGTCCAGTGCCACAAACGTGGGCCACCTGTCCAAATACAAACTTTTTTACCAGTCAAGCGCTCCTTATACCAAGCTAACTTCGACTCATATTTAGCCACCTCTTGGGCAATCACTGCTTCGGCTCTATCTTCAATCCCAAAGAAAGCACCGATTTTGCGTAACCCTTCCTTAGCATAGTCAAAGCCCCAAGTATCCACATCGATACGAGGAATGCCATATTTTTTCTTTAACTCATTGGCAATATATCCAGCAGAACGGGCACAGTTGGTCACATTCAACTGCGCTCTGTGCATCCCACGCAATGAGTCATAAGTACCATTACCAGTAAAATGGGCAATAATTTGCACACCCATTTTTTCCATGTACTTTTCAAGGACAAAGGTATCTCCTTGAATGTTGTAATCACCAATCACATTAATCGTGTATGGGCTGGTAATTTCCGGCTCATAAGTTCCTACCTTGTCCGTCATCCACCCCATGTTAAATACGTGGTGTCCTTTGGATTGACTCACCCCAGCAAAACCCGGACACTCCACAGTGAAGATATCGACATCACCAAGTTCTTTTTCGACTTCTTTGACTACAGGCTTAATATCATCGCCAATCAAAGCAGTAGAGCAGGTGGTGTACACCATCATCCGCTTAATGTCAGGAAATTCTGCAAAGGCTTCCAACATCGCCTTCTTGAGCAGCTTTTCACCACCGAAGACAACGTGCTGTTCCTTCATGTCTGATGACCAGACATATTTGAGTTGGAAGTTGCCATTGTCGCTGGGATAACGCTTGGTGTGCCATGTATCATAGGCACAGCCCACAGGCCCATGTATCAACTGGATGGTATCCTTGAGGACACCACCAATTACTAATTTTGCACCACAATAGCTGCATCCGCGTTCAGATAATGAGCCGGGAATGGTTTCGACGTGGGCGCTAGGGAGAAACTGGGTTGTATCTTCTCCTTTCTCTTTAATATATATGTGCTTCTCCCGTTCGGGGATAGTTTCGTCGCACTTAAACAACTTCATTGGCATGGCTGATTGCTCCAGTTGCAATTGAGAAGAAGAATCCTTCTTCTTAGCTATTAATTTTGTCAGAAACTTCTTTGAGTTCCTTGATTTCAAAATCCTATCAACCTTTGAAATTAATAATAGTAAAGCTGATAAAAATTAACTAAATTAATATTGGAAAACATGAATATTTCCAGTTTAGAATAGACAGTCCTGTCTAGATTTAAATTAATCCAAATCATTCTATAGAGAAGACTTTTAGTAAAGAGAATAGACAGACTATTCTAACTGGAAGTGAAGAGATAAATGATTTACTTTATGTCCTTACTATAGATATCTCACCAAGGAAAAATCGACGATATTCTCTCAACTTTAAACAACAGAATAACGCAATTATCGGCTTTGAAGCTCTCTAGATGATGACTAATTGTAACCACGAATACTCTTTGTAAATTAATTCCTCAGCGCAAGTAAATTGGCCAGATGTATGATATTCTTGATTTAGAGGGAATCTAAACCACTTCACGCACAAAGGATCACAATTGGCATGATGAGAAAAATTCTTAATAAGATGCTGACATAATTCGTGGATATGCTCTGCTGTTGGAAATTCTTCCTTCTTTTCGTAACGGCTCCTGTTTTATCATTTGATGCTGAAGCGATCGCAGTCTTTGATCAACTGCGATCGCAACAGGTTCCTGTGTCCACGATGGATTTAAGAATAGCAACCGGAGGCATCCAGGCAGCCCTAGATATTAAAGGAGGCTATTCTCCTGGCATCAGTAAGCGGTAAAGGAAGTTTTTACTTACTTGATTTTGTCTAGCCATTTCTAGAAGTAGTATATCTCCATTTTTGAGGAGGACGAAAAAGCATTGAGCATCGAGGTAATCATCGTTGCGTAATCCTTCATCAGCTACCTTTGTTTCCTCTATGTCTTCATAGTTCAAGTAATGCTCTTTGTCCTCAACATCTACTACATTAAATACGATCGGCATTGGCTTTTAAGGTACAAGAGTACATTGTCGAGCATAAATCGTATAGTTGTTTCAAGTCTGTTGGTTTAGTTGCAAAATACAAGCCTCCTGGTATGTCCTGAGATGGCTCGTAATTTCAGTATTCCAAGGGCATCTAATGCGCCTTTGGTATTTTAATTAAGTCATTAATTAGGCAATTTGGAACAAATCAAGGCAACCAATTTCTCTGGTACTTGGCACTCATAACTTCATCAATTGTGCGCGGACGAATGCTGACATTATTCGTGGATATGCTATGCTATTGCAAATTTTTCAGGGTTTGGTAACGGCTTCTGTTTTATTATTTAATGCTGGAGCGATCGCAACAGGAAATTTAGTAGTGTTGCGTAAGTACTAATAGCTATTTTCCACACAAAACCTCAGACAACGGAGTATCATTGCCAGATATAAATCAGAACAAACAAAACAATCCAGATGACATCAACAAAGTGCCAGAAAATAGAAGTGGCATTTACACCAAAATGACCTGTGTCGTAGTTACCAGGAATGAAAGAGCGACCAAAAACAAGTATCTGCAACAAAATGCCAGTGAGAACGTGCAAACCGTGGAAACCTGTCAGTAAGTAGAACATCCCACCAAAGACACCTGTGGTAAAGCCAAAAGAAAGATGGCTCCACTCGATCGCTTGTCCGACTAAAAAGTAACTTCCCATTGCGATCGAAAGCATTAGAAACTGGCGAAATGTTATCAAGTCATGGCGTGCAAGGGCACGTTCTGCCAAGTAGATGACAAAGCTACTAGAAACAAGAATTACCGTATTAATTGCCGGATCTCTGACTTCCAGTCCAGAAACGCCAGCTGGTAGCCAGTCAGGATTTGCTGTTTTATAGACAATATATGCTGTAAAAAAACCGAGGAAAATGAAAGTCTCTGACAGCAAGAAGACAATGAAGCCGAACATCTTGCTGCCTTCTTCATCATGGGTATGCTCGTGTGAGAGATGATCTGATTCTTCTGAAATAATGGAACTGTCCATTGCTTGAAACTCCTATATATTTATCTCACGCAGAGGCACAGAGCAAGAAAAGAGAGTAAAGTAGTAGTTTGCGATCGCGTAATACCTAATCTCAAACTCTCTGCATCCCTCTGCATGAACTTCTGCGCTCCTACCCTCCGGGGGCGTTGCATAAATGCGGGATGAATCAGAGAAACACGGGTATTTCACGATACTTTAAATAATGAAGTAGTAATCGAATTGAATGTTTAAGCATATCCACGGATTTAGAATAGCAGAGTGTTTTTCGG
>NZ_JAIVFR010000294.1 GCF_020829685.1 Nostoc sp. CHAB 5715
TCTGAAACAGGAAAGATTGGCGAGGGAACAAGCCCAAGAGCAAGCAAGACAAGCAGAATCGGAGGTGGAAAGGTTGAAAGAACAGTTGCGATCGCTTGGCGTTGACCCTGATACTATTTAGCCATAGAGCAAGCGATCGCAGTATCGTGAGTGCTTCACCTACCTCAACCTGACTCAAGGCGATCGCAAAAAGACATGATCATGTACTATGTCAAACAGGTAGCTCGTCCGCCAGCATGGGCATTATCCTGAAAGCGCAGTTTCAGCCCAAGAATCTCACGCTTTCAAGAACTGAGAGTATCCAATTAACTGAGTGCGATCGAGCGTCCTTGCCGAACCGAAAAAGGAAGCTCTATATTTATGATTTTATTTGGCAACTCATCTTTTTACTCGTAAAATCGAAAACAAGATCAAGCTCAGTAGAAAAGAGTTCCTAAATTAATGAGTACGTTAATCAGTCAGGGTGCAAGAGCTATCACTAAATTTCAGGTGGTAGACCGGATAAATGATATCGTTTGGCAAGCTCACCAAGGTAGCGTTGCTGCGATTATTCAGCTATTGAACGAAAAGCTAGCCAAATCTGGTGTCAGAACTAGAGCCATTTTTTCTGATGGTGTCTTACAACTTCTGTGCGAGGCGGCTAGGATAGAGCAACTTGAGCAATCTCCCCTCGTAGAACAAATCCAGCAAATTCTTGATTCCATCGCCCCGCGTCACATTCGGCGAGTCAATATCAACAGTCGGATTGTTCGAGAACAACAATTACTATGGTTAAAGGAAATAGATAGCGATCGCGACAACCAATTGCTTTGGTCACAGGAAATTACGTTAATTCAGCCTAATATTGTAAAGCAATTAATTAAAGATTTCACAGAAGCTCAAGCTGAACTAAAAAAGCCAAATTTTCCTAGAACTCAAGTCTCTCGTCCTTTAGTACTTATTAACAAGGAAAAACACAAAAATAAGCCTAAAAAAAAGATATTAGCCGTGGCTAGTTTATGCTCACTGTTGTTGCTTAGTTGGGTTGTTTATGCCCAGTTAGGTAATAAAGTCAAAAACCTAATGCAACTAGAAACTTCTAAATCTTTAATTACAGAAAATACTAACGTTAATAAAGACCAAACACCATTCCGTACTTTTAACAATAGTCTTTCTGAGCCATCTGATGATCCATTTGCAATATCTGTGCGAATTGCCAACCAAGCTTCTGCATCTGGTAAAACAGCCACAAGCTCAACTCAGTGGTTAGAGATAGCTGCTAAGTGGCAACGTGCTTCAGATATAATGGGTACAGTACCACAAAACCACAGCCGTTATCAGGAAGCTAAAATTCGTACTCAACTATATAAGAAATACAGTGAGGCGGCGCAGAATGAAGCCGATAAGAGTAAATCTTAGTTTTTTCTTATTGAAAAACTGCGATTACTTATTAGTATTCTAGCTATGGGGAATAGATTATTTATTTTACTTCTCGCACTTCACCCAAGCGCGTAAAACGAATTTCAATGCGTCGCCGCTTTGATTCTGTCTGACGCTTTTCTTGGGGAATGGAAGCAAATTCCCCATTTGGTAATATTAATTGTGCTGCCGAATAGGCGCGAAATTGCACTCCTGGCATCTTATATTAATTCCCACTTTTTTTGCAGCCGATGTAATTTTAGCCCAATACGTTTGGGTTAAGCCAGAAAAATAAAAATGTGTAGGTTGGGGAGCCACTGCGTTCATTGGTATCAACTTAAGCTAAAAGTAGCTTAACTGTTAGCTTCCTCACCCGCCTCGAACTAAAGTTCAAGGCTAATAGCTAAAGTCTACTGAAGTAGACTAAAGATTTTTTGCTATATATTATAGCGGTTCTCGAATGGAAGCAATACACTTTGACCTCTCTCCTAAAAGGAGAGAGGCTTTGAATCTTGCTCCCCAACGCTAGCTCTTAAGGGGCTGGGGGTTAGGTCTGTATTGGACTCAAGCGAGAAGCGCTATAGTCATCTTCAGATGACTTCCGCTATTAGCAAGAAACTTCAGTTCCTTGCGGGACATAGCTTTTACGTTAAGTTGACACCAATGCACTGCGCCCTTGCGGTTTCCCGACTTGAAGCAAGTGGCGTTTGAGGAACGAAACCCAACATTTTCGGCATTTGTTGGGTAACACTAAAGTTCAAGCCAACCTACAATTATCCTTTTGATTCGTAGAGTCAATCTAGAATCCAAAATCCAAAATGTGTGTCTTCTAACTCAGGAGTTCTCCTGTTTCTTGCAGGGAGTGCAAGCGGCGGTAAATACCCTCGTGACGCAAAAGTTCATCATGGCTACCCACTTCTACAATCTTTCCTTGTTCCAGAACTACAATTTTATCGGCTTCCCGCACTGTACTTAAACGATGGGCAATCACGATGGTGGTGCAAGTACCCTGAATCGATCGCATCGCTAGCTGAATTGAACGCTCAGACTCATAATCTAAACTAGAGGTAGCTTCGTCAAAAATCAGCACGTCTGGTTCCACTAACAACGCCCTAGCAATTCCTAACCGTTGTCTTTGTCCTCCAGATAGCCTGACACCTCGTTCTCCTACGACGGTGTAATAACCTTTGGGTAAGTGCTGCACTACTTCATCGACTCTGGCAATTCTACAGGCTTCTTGAACCTGCTCCAAACTAGCATTTGGTCTGCCGTAGGTGAGGTTATCCAATATAGTACCGTTGAAAACGTCTACTTCTTGGTGAACGATCGCTAATCTCCGTCTATATTTACCTACATCCAAAGTGCGAATATCTTGACCATCAATCAGAATTTGACCCTCTTGAGGTTCAAAATATCGCAACAGCAATTTCACTAAAGTAGACTTACCAGAACCGGAACGCCCCACTAATGCCACTGTTTGGTATGGTTCAATCAACAAGTTAATATCTTGCAAAATTTGACGCTTGGGATCATATCCAAAACTGAGGTGCGACAACTCAAGTTTTCCAGTAAATTTATAAGGTGATTGTGTCTGGTTACTCTCTTCTAAAAGACTAGCACAATCAGATGGAGTTGGCTCTTGGAGAAATTCGTGAAACCGCAGCATAGAAGAATAACGACGAGCAAAAACTTCTGCCAAGTTACTAATAGGTTCTAATTCGGCATAAGCCATGCTAGAAAGAGTTAAAGTCATGACAAAGTGACCAAGAGAAATTTGCCCATTTACTGTTGCTGCTAAAGTCAAACCCAGAATTGTAAACACACAAAACTGAATTACAGTTCTTTGCCAAGTAAATAGTATCGTATAACCTTTGTGGATGCGATAATCAAGCACCATTAGTTCACGATCCAAACGTTGCTTTTGCCGTTTCAGTTCCCTAGCTTCTGTAGCAAATGCTTTCACCGTTTTGATATTGGTGATTAATTCGGAAGTGCGGCTTTCGGTGTCCTCTCCATATTTATCCACACGACTTTCGTACCGAATTAACTGCTGTAATTTCTTCAAGCTGAAGCTGAGAATAATTACAAAGGAAATTAGATATAAAATCGCAATCCGCCACTCAATCACCAAAATAAACACAAAAATTCCCAATACACGAACCAGTTTAGGAATCAACTGTCCGGCGATTTCGGGATACCCCCAAGTGTGGTTCTCAACACCTCTAGCTACTTTTCCGGCGATGCGTCCGGGGTTATTTTCGTCATAAAATTCCAGTGGGAGAGTAAGAATTTTGGCGATCGCCGCTTCGGTTTTATCTCGACGCGCCCTGAAAGCTATATCCCAGTGAAACCAACCAGTCAACCAAGGTTGTGTCGGTGCTCTCACTACGGTGACAATGAATATTAAACTCAGTAATACTCCTAAAGATAGAGATTTATTAACTGGGTAATTGGTGATGTCAGAAAAAGTTGCGATCGCACTTTGAAGTGGTTTATCCAATGGTTGATCAGACAAAACGTTTAAAATCTGTCCGATCGCATAAGGGACAACCAAATCAATAATTTCATAAATGCTAGATGCTGTAATACTGAAAACACTCTGCTTCCAGTAAGAGCGAAAGTAATTGACAATATCTCGAAATTTGGCCATGATGCACACCGTCCAAGAGCGCGATCGTAAACTTGGAATTTATATACTACAAATGTATTACAAAAATAGTCAAGGGGTATAGGTTTAAATCACTCCTTTGGAGCAGTAGGCATTTGTACGGGGATAAATTCTAAGCGATAGCGATAGAGGGCAACTGGTCGAGAGCCAGCTTTAAAGTAATCTGGATCTTGGGGTGAAAGATAGACAGCAGTAACTTGATCTGCCTCAATCGCCGGATTAGCTGTTGGAAGTTTATGATAAGCGGTGGTAGATTCTACAGAGTTTAAATAGGGGCGTGAACCGCCTTTGAATAGTTGTTGAAACACCTCTGTAGTGATGAACTTGCCATCAGGGGTAGTTTCTGTAGCCCGTGCAGTCACAATGGAAACCAGTTGACGACTGCTACGCAAGAACGTAATCTGACGATTAGGTGAATCTGGATCTACTTTGACTAATAATACTGCTTCATCCCCTAAATAAGCTCTTGCTAAATTCAAGCTATTAAACGCTCTATCTGCTACTAAAATTGTGGATTTGTAATCTATCTGAGGAAATATTTTTAACCCAGTCATAGATGGTTGCTCTTTGACAAATCTTACTACAAAACTCACAGGCTGATTTAATTGTCGGCGATTACCTTCAAATCCTGGCGTTATGATATCTGGTGCTAAAGGTGCAGCTAAATCTACCAAAGTACTTGTAACTTGCCAAGTACCAGCCATCCATTCAGGGTAAACCAAATCACCCGAAGCCGGTTGTACTGAAGTTAATTTTTCCCATTGAGGAAAGTTTGCTAACCGTTCAGACAATTCTCCTGCAAGAGCATCGCCACCCCACAAAAGGAATAAAAGCAGCAAGCAAAAACTCCAAATTCCCTTCATTGTAAGCATTAGTAGTTTTATATTTAACGTTTATTATTTATCGATTAAAAATTAAGTAAGTTTGTGTAAAAAATTAAAACTTTGTAGTCAAATATTTTACCTTACAATCCCAAATTATGGTTATAGCATGACATTGGCACTATAGCGGTTATCGTTTACGTGAGGTACACCCGTAGGGGCACGGCACTGCCCATACGTGTCAACTTAACGTAAAAGCCATGTCCCGCAAGGAACTGAAGTTCCTTGCTAATAGCTTAAGTCATCTAAAGATGACTAAAATATACCCAAAAATCTTTAGTCTACTTCAGTAGACTTTAGCTATAAGCCCTGAAATTCATTTCTGGGCGGGCGTGGAAGCCAACAGATAAGCGATTTTTAGCTTAAGTTGACACCAATGGGCACTGCCGTGCCCCTACACCTGGTGATGTAATGTTGTACTGCATCTGAATGGGAACCGCTATAGGCATGATTGAAGTTTATGGAGTTCCCACAGCAGTGGAAGTGGGAGATGCCATGTGTAAAGCTGCCCGTGTTACCCTTGTTGGTTATGAAAATACTGATTTAGGACGAATTACCGTGTTAATTCGGGGGGTTGTGGGCGAGGTGAAAGTGGCGGTGACAGCAGGACTAAAAGCGGCGTTGCAAGTTAACGGCGGCGAGGTGATTTCTTCTCATATTATTCCCCACCCCCACGAAAATTTAGAATATGTTTTACCGATTCATCGCAGCGTTAATGTAGAGCAGTTCAGTGCAGATATCCGATTTCCTCCACCCCTATCAGTTTAGCTGTATTAAATTTCTGCTGGTAAAGGTTGCCAAATATCGCCATATTTCTCTCGTAAAGCTTGCCAAGCTTCCACCTGTCCTGGTTCATATTCTCCCGGTTTACCCCATTGCAAAAACAGGCTTAAGGCAGGTTCTTGTTTATCATCTAAAAACCGGATAGCATAGGTTGTAAAATTGCCCCTCTTCGCTTCACCAGTTTCAAATTTCACCTGAGTGATTTTGTCCATATTCAAATGAAACTCAAAGCCTTCGGTATGCATATTCGCGTACTTTCCTTTAGGCAATTCTGCATAAAATAACTTTTCTATTTTGCCTCGTGCTTCTAATACAGCAGCGCTACTAGTAACAATTAAACGCAAAGTTCCTAGAGTCTCACAAGCTGCTAAAAATTCTTTCAATGTTGTAGTCATTTGTCATTTGTCCTTTGTCATTTGTTATTTGTTGTTAGTTAAACGATGAGTCCTAATTAATGCCCCATGCCCCCAGAACTAAAGTTCCGCGGCTCATAGCTTAAGTCCACTAAAGTGGACTAAAAACCTTTCTTAGTCGTCTTTAGACGACTTTTGTTATTAGCCTCAGAATTTATTCTGAGGCGGGCTAGATGAGAATGAAATAGCCCTGCCCATGCCCCATGCCCCATGCCCAATTCCCAATCCCTATTTTTCGTATTGTTCATAAGCAGCGACAATGCGCTGAACTAGAGGATGGCGCACAACATCTTTTTGGGAAAATTCGCAAAAGGCAATACCTTCAACGTGTTTTAAAATTTGTAAAGCTACTCCTAAACCCGATTGTTGGTGAAGTGGTAAATCAGTTTGTGTCATATCGCCTGTAATCACCATCCGAGAACGGAAGCCCAAACGAGTCAAAACCATTTTCATCTGAGCAGGTGTAGTATTTTGAGCTTCATCTACAATTACAAAAGCGTTATTGAGGGTGCGTCCCCGCATATAGGCGAGTGGTGCGACTTCAATCACACCGCGTTCCATTAAGCTGGGTATTTTTTCTGGATCGATGAATTCATAAATAGCATCGTAAAGTGGGCGAAGATAGGGATTAACTTTCTGCTGTAAGTCTCCAGGCAAAAAACCGAGTTTTTCACCGGCTTCGACGGCAGGGCGAGTTAAAATTAGCTTTTCAAACTGGTTAGCAAGAAGTGCTTGCACGGCGACAACAACAGCGAGATAAGTCTTACCAGTACCAGCAGGCCCAATACCAAAGGTGAGATCGCGTCTACGGAGTGCGTCGATATATTGACGCTGGCGGAAGGTTTTGGCACGGACTTCTTCGCCCCGGCGACTTTTGGCAAGGACATTTCGCTGTAAATCTTGCAGTTCCTCTTGCCGATCGCTATCTATGGCTTGACGAGCTGTTAAAATATCGGCACTGGAAATAGTATTGCCTTTAATCCAGAGGTCTTCAAGCGATCGCACTAATCGAGAAGCCAGATCAATTTGCCCTTCAGTACCAGAAATCACTAATTCCTGTCCGCGTAGCACTAAAGTGGCTCCTGTTTGCCGAGATAGGATTTTGAGATTTTCTTCTCCATCTCCCCCAAGAGCGATCGCGCTGGGAATATTGGGCAGCTGAATTGTTAAGGCACCTGCCATAGTATTTCTTAATTGGTGAGGATCTGTGTTTGACAAAGGTTAATGTTTTTTCGCCCTTAGCGAAATTACGCTTTTATTATTTACATTTTGGAAAAATATTTGCAACAAATGAATCGTCGTAGGGGCATACACCTGTACATTAGTGTCAACTTAACGTAAAAGTCATGTCCCGCAAGGAACTTAAGTTCCTTGCTAATAGCAAAAGTAATCTAAAGATTACTAAATATCCGTAAAAATCTTTAGTCTACTTCAGTAGACTTTAGCTAAAAGCCAAAGAACTTTAATTCTAG
>NZ_JAIVFR010000295.1 GCF_020829685.1 Nostoc sp. CHAB 5715
CCAACTTTAAACAATTCGCAATTCGCAATACTTCGGCTACGCCCTTCTCTACGAGAGGCTGCGCCAACGGCTACCAAGAGGACAAGCTCAGTACAAGTTCGCAATTACGTTTTGTGACGGGGATTTAGATTTAGGCATCAAAACCTGCTGCCTGTAGAGAAAGGGGACTTAAACCCCCACCACTTGTTTAAACGTATAAGTAAGTTTTAGCGATCGCACTAGATATAAAAGTAATTGATGATTTAAATGCTTAATTTCTATCATCACTTCCAATAAAAAGCGATCGGACAAAAAATCCTCTACACATCTTAGATATTTATTTGCTGCCTCTGCGTAAAACACATTGCAATTCCCTTTTCGTAGTAAGCTGCCTCATTAATAAAAATCGGCCAAACGGTAGATGCCCCCTCATAATAAATTGTTTTATCTTCAAAGGTTATAAACATTGGATATCCTGGATTTAAAGCTTGATAATCCTTATCCTGAAGCTCTGGATGAATCATCCCAAAGATTTTGCCATCCGGTTGTTTTGGATAGTCCACAACTGATAAATGGTCATATAGAATCAACGTTTCGTTAGTTGATGGAATTCCATTCTGGTTAAATTGTTCTAGATAGTTGAGAATCGCATAAACAAGTTCTTCTGTTTGTTGGAACAGCCTCGCATTTAAGAGTCCTTGGGCAATAGGGCCAACCTCGATCGCAAAGCCTAATTCGCACAGAGAATTTACAAATGGGTTTTCTTCAATTGATTTAAAAGAGCAGCGATAAACCCTAACTAAAGGATTAATCTGGCTCAGATAAGCAGCCAATTTCAAGTTTAAGGGATGACTGTTTACCAAAATAATTGTCAAACCCATATTAGCTGTACTGCTGTGCAAGTCTAAGATAAAATCTGCTTGTTGCTCCCTGTTTGATACTAGGGTATGCTGGATTGATTTAGCTTGCAATTCTTCGTAACTGTTCAGAGTCGGATCTTGTAAATCTTGCTTGAGAAAACAGCGATTTAAATCCTTTTCTACATATCGTCTCCCCGCCACAAAAGCGTTAGGATTTGCTAACAGAGTCACTGTCTCAAAACTTTGTCTCGTAATCAAGTCGGGAAACTGGGCAAATTTTTGGATTAAGTATGCTCCCGTAAACTCATTGCCATGAGTTCCACCGACAATTGCAACTCGATTAATCTGGTTCACGATTCACCAACTCCAGAATACAGCTATCGAGGTATCAGTTCTTAATGTACCTTATACCAATTTAATGTGAAGCTGCACTAAATGAGTAACTCTCTATTCTTGGCGCTCTTGGCGTACTTGGTGAACCAGCGCTGTAGGCGGGTTTCCCACCGTAAGCGACTGGTGAACCCGAAGGGCGGTTCGTTTAATATTCTGTGCATCTTCATACAGAATTGGTATTATGAAGCATTAACTTTGCCAATACGATCGCGCCCAGATGGTTGATAAAGATAAGACATATCAGGCCCATCGGGAATTATCCCGCCCGGATTGAGTGGGAATAGGTTCCCATAGTAGTCCCGCTTCACACTTTCTACATCGCAGGTGTCAGCTACACCTGGAAGCTGATATAAATCACGTAAGTAAGCTCCCAGGTTGTGATAGTCTCGAATTCGCTGCCTATTGCACTTAAACAACCCATAGTAGGCACTATCAAACCGAAATAACGTCGTGAATAAACGGACATCTGCTAGGGTGAGATTATCCCCACACAGATATCGACTAGTTTGTAATGCAATGTCAATCTCATCGAGAGTTGCGAACAGTTCATTACAGGCTTGACTGTATGCTTCTTGGCTCTGAGCAAAGCCGCAGCGATACACACCGTTATTTACCGCGTGATAAATCTTTTCATTCCACCAGTCAATCTTTTCTTTGAGTGTTTCTGGATAGAGATCCACTGTGGGATTGTTGGCGAACTCGTTAAACTGAGAGTTCAGCATGACAATAATCTCTGAACTCTCATTATTGACGATAGTTTTTGTTTGGTTATCCCATAGTATTGGAACTGTAGAGCGTCCACTGTAACCAGGCTCTGCCAGCTGATAAAATTCAGCCAGTGTGCGACAACCTTCTTCTTCCTCGTTGAATATCCAACCGCCTTCAATGGGAGAAGGAGAGACGATACATACTGATATTACCGCTTCGAGTTTTTTGAGCGATCGCACAACTAGGGTTCGGTGCGCCCAAGGACAGCCCAGCCCAACATAAAGTTTGTAGCGTCCTGCTGCTGGTGGGTGTGGATTTCCTTCTTCTGTGCCAATGAACTTCCGAAACTGGCTATTAGGACGAATATAAGCTCCCGACTGATTCCTAGGAGCAAGCTTTGACATCATGATCTGCCACATACTCGTCCAAACAAATTTTCCCAGCCAGATGATCAACTTAGGAGGGAGTGTCCTGCCCTTTTTCTTGGAAAGATTTTTCTCGTCATTCATTGGAGTTGAGTTGCTTATGGCGACAATCTTGCTTTGGGAGCGATTGACGTTACCAATTATACTAAGTAGGCTTCGATTTTTACAACCCACTCTGAGCTTTACTACTTTACTTTACTACGCTTTGGCTGTGCTTTGTATCATGCTCATGGCTAATCGTCTCAAATTTGCGTAGGCAAAGCCCACCGTTCGCGTAGCGTTCCGCAGGAAAGGTATCGCAGCCAAAAGCGATCGGTTGTGATCCTCTGAATTCTATTAACTATGTATTAAGTATTGTATTATACTTGTAATTTGCATTTCAGCTAATCATTTTTCTTTTAATAAAAAATAACCTAAAAATATTTTAATTTGCATCCTCAAAAAAACCAATCTCCTGTGGGGTAGGCATTTTGCCCGCCCTAGTTGTGCAAATTAAATGTGTAACACCTGAGTGTTCAAAAATAGTTACAAATCGAAGGTCAAAAACACATTTTTTTAGCCAGTGATGCCCAATGCCAAGCCCTGAAAGGTATACGCATCAAATTTCAAAGCATGGTTCATCTTTCCCGAAAAAACACCGTGCAAGGCTTAATTAGATACTCGATAGCAGGTAAAATTGACAGCGTAATTACTAATGAAAAAACGGTATTTACCTGATCTTGTTATAAAAAACATCACATCTTAACATTAGAGAAGGCTAAAAAGTATAGATATAATTTGAGGAATAAGTTACTCAGACAAAAAACAAAAACATAAAACCTACGTAGGAATAATTGTAAATAAAGTGACTCAATCTCATAACAACCCTAACCTTTTAGAGGAAACAGATTTAGGGACTTTCATCGCTCAGGCTACTACCACAGACAAATGGGAAGTATTGCCGTACAGTGCTCCAATCCTACCTATACATGCCGTTCTACTTCGTACTGGTAAAGTATTCTTTTTCTGCGGTTCAGGTAATGATCCCAGTCGGTTAAATACTCCGTATGACAGTGTGGTTTGGGATGTGAATCAAGGAACCTTTAGCAGTCAAAAGGCTCCATTGGATAGTAATAATCAACCTATTGATATTTTTTGCGCTGGTCACTCCTTCCGCCCTGATGGTAGGTTATTGGTTGCGGGTGGAACTTTGCGCTATGACCCATTTTATGGCTCACCCTCTGCTCTGTTGTTTGATCCTATTGACGAGAAATGGGTCAAGATACGACCAATGAATAATGGCCGGTGGTATCCTACTGTGTTAACACTAGGCAGTGGTCGGATCTTTGCAATATCTGGGCCGGATAAAGATGGCAAGCTCAACAAACAACCAGAAATTTATTCTGCTTTCTTTCCAAATGGTTGGAACGCTTTTCCAACAACTCGTTCCTACCCGCCATACTTACATCTGTTTCTACTCGATAGTGGAAAAATTTTTTATTCAGGTGCTCAGATGGGCGGCAACTTTGGAGTAGCACCAACTATACTAACCCTGCCAGAGACATTTACCGAACCAATTGCAGAAAAAGTAGTGCCTGGGCTGCAAGACTCAGCTTTCGGAAATCAAGCTACCAGTCTGCTTTTACCACCTGCACAAGACCAAAAAGTGATGATTATAGGTGGGGGTAGTGGTAGAACGGCAACAAACAGGGTAAATATTGTAGATTTAAAAGATACTAACCCAACTTATGTAGCAGCACAGCCTCTAAACTATGCTCGGATGCATCATAGCGCAGTTTTGTTGCCCGATCGCACAGTGTTTGTTTGCAATGGTAGCAAAATCAATGAGGACAGAACACAATCAATGCTGCCAGCAGAAATCTACAATCCAGCTACAAATACTTGGACAGTAGTAGCTAAACAAAATGTCCCCCGCGTATATCACTCAGTGGCCTTGCTCCTACCAGATGGTAGGGTAGTCACAGCTGGGGGGAACCCTAGGCGGAGGGTTGATGAACTGCGATTAGAAATCTACAGTCCTGCGTATATGTCGCGATCGCGCCCAATTATTCAGAGCGCTCCTGAAGAATTGAAATACGGACGGCAATTTACAATTCAGACACCCCAGGCTGCGAATATTAAATGGGTTAGTCTGATTAGACCAATAGCAACCACTCATTCTTGCGATACAGAACAAAGGTTAGTGGATGTGCCGATTAATTTTAGGAACCCTACTTCTCTCAATATCACGCTCACAAGCAATCGAAACATAGCAATACCAGGCTGGTACATGCTTTTTATTAGTGACAACAATGGAACACCCTCAGTAGCAACCTGGATACGAATATTATAGCCTTACCCGTTTATGTTCAATAGACGTCTTGCAAAAGTCTCTAACACTCCACCTTCAAAAGCTCCCCACTCTTAGGGAGGGGAGCGGGGAGCGTCAGCAAATGCGGAGTAGGGTTCTTTATTTTTGATTTATGCAAGAGGTCTAATACACTGCTATAGGGTTCTTATTTGATTTTTGAAAAGACATGTAAGGTGTGTTAGCGCCGAAAGTACGGCACTATTTATAAGGATTTGGTGCGTTACGACTTTCCGTCTAATACCAATTTAATGTGAAGCTGCACTAAATGAGTAACTCTCTATTCTTGGCGCTCTTGGCGTACTTGGCGGTTCGTTTAATATTCTGTGCATCTTCATACAGAATTGGTATTAGGAGTTAGGAGTTAAGAGTTAGGAATTGAAAATTACTACTGATTATTTTGGCTGATGAGTGCAGCTACCTCTTCAAAAACTAAATCAGCAGAATGTTTAATAGTAGGACTTAACTCCAGTCCCAAAGTAAGATTTGCCGCCTCAATTAAATAAACTGTCACCTCTTCGGGAAAGTCATTTTGAAAGATTTTCCGTCCGGCGGCTAAAGCATTATCCCAACGAAAATCGTGCAAGTTATAACTAGGTTCTGGCAAAGCTTCCAGTTCTTTTCCTGGAACTTTAAACACAGCACCCGGTTCAGAACCTGTTGAACTTGCATCAATAATTATTAATTTTTTACTACCTCTAGCTTGAAACATTACTTCCATCCCTGCGGTGCCACAGTCATATACTTGCACTTTAGGATGAGGGTTTTCAGCTAGATATTTCTGTAAGCGTTGGGCAATGATTACGCCTACTGCGTCGTCACTGCGATTTAGATTTCCACAGCCGATAATAGTGAGCATGGGATAATATTTGATTGTTTAAGCAGTTGCATTGATCTAGTAATAATCTCATGCTGAAATAGATACTAGGCAAATGTCTTCAGCTGCCACTAAAGCGATCGCGTATCCTAAGCAGGCACGAATATCTTCAATTTGTAGGTCTGGATAGTAGTCTCGGATAATTTCTTCAAATGAAAGTCCGTCATTGAGCAGTTCAAGAATGCTTTGTACAGTAATGCGTGTTCCTGCGATACAAGGTTTACCGAAATGAATGTGAGAGTTAACTACGATTCTGTCCATTTAACTATAAACTAATAATATGTTTCCTAAATTATAAAATAATAAGTCACACTGTATCTATAAATGCAGTGAAACTTACTTTAAAGCTTAAGGTCATAGTAAAGGTATAAGATTAAGAACAACTCATCATCAAGCTTCTGCTGATTGTGATTATTTCAAGTTTTTGCCATAATCTGCAAAATACGAGGCTCTGACTGATGGGACAGACAAAGCCTTTGAAAAATAATTTATCAGTAAGAAACTCAGGACTTACGCAGCGATGATTAGTCATTGCGAGCGGAACGCAGTCAAGCGTTGCAATCTCGTCAAGACTGGGATTGCTTCTCTACGAGACGCTCCGCGAACGCAACGCTTGCAATGACGAAAGTACGTTGCCTTTGCGTAAGTCCTGAAACTATAACTCTACACCATGTTTCTTAGCAATTTCAGTCAGTTTCTCACACTGATGTTGTGATGCTTGAGTTAATATTTCTTCAGCCTGTTTTTTAGTACTTCCTTCTTTAGGAATTAAATACTTGACATAAAGAGATACAAAATCGGCTACGATCGCTAAACCAGATAAAGCATGTTTGTCAGCTTCCTTGCCAGCGATCGCAGCTACCAAACCTGCTTTAATTGGGTCTGGTTTAACTTTCATGAACTGATCGACAAGTTTCGGGATGTAGTCTGCTGGTGGCAAATTATCTAACTTACTTCTATCGGGAGTAAAGTTACATTCTGCGGCTTTCGCCTGTTCTAAAACACACCATTCGATGAATTCTTGCAATGCTGCATCGGGAACGCGAGGGAGATATTGATGTAGCGTTAAATCAGACACAAGCTTACCGTGTAAATTGCTGTTTTGTGGGAAGGCATTAAGGCAAGCCTAACGCATCGTTTCTAGAAGTTTTGGTGTGTTACGCTACGAGTTTTGAAACAATAGTTAGATTGTTAGATATTTCAAGCAAAAATCACCCTAGAGTAGAGCAATGATGCCCGTGATAGTCGAATACTTGTCGATTTAGGAGAAAACCACAATTACAACAGGGCTATTTCGTTCTAAACATAAATCGCCCAGAACTAAAGTTCCGCAGCTCATAGCTTAAGTCCACTTTAGTGGACTAAAAGCCTTTCTTAGTCGTCTTTAGACGAATGAATGCTATTAGCCTCAGAATAAATTCTGAGGCGGGCTAGATGAGAATGAAATAGCCCTGCAATTACAAGGATATATTTTAAATAATATTTACAGATGTATTCAAGTTGTATTTATCATGGGAATCTAAAGAATATTATCATACACTTTGATTAATTAGTTTAAGGAAAGCAGAGTTAGCTATGGGAAAAGATTATGTTTTATTTCTGCATGGCGTAAATGTACGGGAATCGAAAGAAAACGAAAAGAACCAGAATTACACCTATGCCGACAAGTTGTTTAACTTGATTGTTGAGCTAGTCCGGCAGAAAGATCGTAGTCGTGAATGCATTAAAGTAACTCTTTACTGGGGTGATGTCAACCAAAACGCCTTGAATGAACTACTAACAAACCTGAAAGGCTCGTCTAAGTGGAACCAACTCTGGTTTCAGGATTTTCGCCAAAAGCAAATATTGCAATTTGTCGGAGATGGAGGACTGTACATCAGTCGCCTAATTGGATCAATGGCGGCTGACCAACTCAAAAAGCAAACATTTAAAGGCTTAGAAAAGTATAAACAGGACGATCGCCTACATTTGGTGACTCATAGTTGGAGA
>NZ_JAIVFR010000296.1 GCF_020829685.1 Nostoc sp. CHAB 5715
TCACATGGATGCACTACGGCTTTCTTCTACTGTCGCCATTTTCCTTCTACCGTTGCACAAGCGGTGGCTAGTTTCACTATGCTTGTCGTCCTTTTGCTGAATCAAAATCAGCTTTTTGTCTACCAATCCGCAGGTTTGCTCCTCCCCCTTTTAACACTAACGTCTTCATCTCCCGTCTGCATGTTCGCTACACCCGCGACACATTCCCTGAAGACTTGATTTTCTTACAAACTGCCAACCGTGAATTATTCCAAGGGCGTTATGTTTTGCAATATCCATTTGAAGGGGAACTAAAGTGTGAGGCAGGTAAAAAATACAAACAGTCTTTGCCCAAGCGTTTTGAAGAAGAAGCGCAGACTCTAGCTAGGTTAACCAACGGGAATATCCAAGATATTCGCAAAAAAATGAAGCTGAGTGTCGGAAATCTCACATACACCTGGTTGGAAAATGTCCAGTCCTGGTTTGGATTAGATTGAGGGGAGTGGGGAGTGGGGAATGGGGAATGGGGATGAGGGAGATGAGGGAGATGAGGGAGAACAAAAATAACCATGCCCAATGCCCAATCCCCAATGCCCAATGCCCAATGCCCAATGCCCCATGCCCCATGCCCAATGAATAAATCTTGACGAAAATTTTTTAGAGTGTTGTTATACGCAATACTAAGATATTCTTGCTTTCTTCGCCAAGATTCTCATGGTTCAATTCGATGAACACCTACGCCGCTTAGTTAGCGAAGCCTGTGAACACCCATCTGGAAGTCCTCAGCGTCAGAAGCTGCTCACGCAAATTATTCGCTTGAGTGCAAGTAGGCTCTGGAGAGAAAGTACTCCTTACTATCAAGATGCACTACAACAAACTTGGTTGTATTTTTGCCGCAATGTTTGTGAAGGTTTGACAGGTCAAACCTATGACCCCACCTATGGCAGTGTCATCACCTGGCTAAATGCTTACCTAAAACGGAGACTGCAAGACTTTTACATTAACCAGAACCGGGAACAAGCCACAACAGTCCCTCTTTGGATTCGTCAGTCTACATCGAGTGGAATAAGAGAAACCATTGATCCTGTAGATAACCTCCCTGCTACCCCCCAAGCACCTCCCATTCTGGAAGACTTGGAGATATGGGCTAAGACAGATTCTGAAGGAGAACTGTGCAGTACTTACATTAAAGGGCGTCCAGATGTGAATTGTCAGGTATTAATTCTCAAACGCTTACCCCCGGAAGTTAGCTGGAAAGAATTATCTGAGGAATTTGGGTTGTCAATTCCGACATTAAGCAGTTTTTATCAGCGCCAGTGTCTACCACGTTTGCGTAAATTCGCAGAATTACAGGGATTGTTATAAAAATACGTTGTTTCAGGCTTTTCTTAATTCTTTTGCGATCGCAAATAGACCATGCTATAGGAAACATTGCTCATACGTGTCAACAAAAGCCTAGAAATGGCTTAACTGTTGCCTTCCTCACCCGCCCTGAACTGAAGTTCAAGGCTAATAGCTAAAGTCTACTGAAGTAGACTAAATATTTTTGGGTATATTTAGTAATCTTTAGATTACTTTTGCTATTAGCAAGGAACTGAAGTTCCTTGCGGGACATAACTTTTACGTTAAGTTGACACCAATGGGCAAAGACAAGCCCTTACTAACGTATTTGTATCATTATTAAAGTGAAATGGTATTAGTTGTTTTTAATCCAGAAACTGAGAGGATTATCCAATGGATACCTTAGATAATTATCGACGCATAATTAAAGAGGTATTAGTACCCTACACACAAATTCCTTATTCCCATGCAGCTATTGAATGTAAAGCAGTCTTTGATAGTGAAAATAACAGCTATTTACTGATAACTCTAGGCTGGGATGGTGTCAAGCGAATTCATGGTTGCTTAGTTCATATTGACATTATTGATGGCAAAATCTGGGTGCAACGAGATGACACAGAAGATGGTGTGACCTACGAATTAGTAACAGCAGGTATTCCCAAAGAGAAAATTGTTTTAGGATTTCACCCGCAAAATGTCAGGCAACATACGGGATATGCTGTTTCATGAGTTTTAAAATATACTATAGCAGTCCGCTTTGATTTTTGAAATTATTTGCGTAGAGAGGGAGTAGGGAGTGGGGAGTGGGGAAGAAGCCTTTTCGGGGTGTACTGATTTTTTCAGAAATCAGTACGAGTCTTATATAAACTTTTTCACATCTTGACTTCTAAGGGCAAAATTACAGTGAAAGTAGAACCAACTCCCACCTCGGATACTAAGTTAATTTGACCTTGTAGTAGTTTCACTAAGCGGGAGACGATCGCAAGTCCCAATCCTGTACTATCAGGGAGATAGGGACGATCGCTAAAACTGACGCGAAAGTAGGGTTCAAATATCTGGGCTTGGTTTTCTGGTGCAATGCCAATTCCAGTGTCAGAAACCGCGATCGCCCATTTCTGATTCTCCAACACCTGACACATTATAATAATAGTCCCCGACTCTGTATAGCGAATCGCATTACTAATAAGATTTGTAACAATTTGTTGCAAATGAAAAGGATCTGTGGTTCTCTCTTTGAGAGCGCGTTCGCAATCTACTACGACTTTTAAATTTTTCCCAGCAGCTAAAGGTTCCAACATTTCACAGACATTATTGATTAATTCACGCACATCGGTGGGTGCTAGGTGGAGTTTTATCTGCCCTGCGTCATACCGCGAAAGTTCTAATACATCGTTGATGAGGTGGAGTAATTGTCTACCATTGCGTAGTACCCGCTCAATATGTTCGAGATTGATAGAAGTGTCTTTTAACCGAGTCTTTCGTCGTTGTTGGCGTAAAAACAGATCCGAGTAACCAATAATGGAAGTTAGGGGATGTTTCAATTCGTGGGCTAGTTGTGAAAGATACTCTTGATTTGCGCTCATTAAGCGGGTGAGTTCATCATTATGAAGTGTTAGTGATGACTGCAACTGCTGTAATTCTCGCAACCGCTCTTCAACATAACTCTTGAAACAGCGAGCGATCGCTTCGTCTATGATAGCGTCAATCAAACGCATGGAACGAATTATCTCTACAGGTGTTCCCCCCAATAAATCTGCTTGTAGGGCATCAAATATTACTGTTCGCAGCAGATGATATTCTCTGGCAATTTCTGCCGGATCAAAGCCTTGTTCGGCTCGAATAGCTCCATGCTGGAAACTGGCAGTAACTATTGACTGAATATCATTATCTTGATGTTTTGAAAGCACTGTCACCATTGCTTTCAAAACATCAGGGATGTGATCCTTTACTGCTGTGTAAGATAGGTCATCAGCACTTTCAATCCGTCTATCCTTGCGAACTGCTGCAACCCATTTGTCGATGATGGTGTCCGTTTTTTCAGCCAGTACTTTACTAAAATCCATTATGTTAAATATCAGCTAGGAGATAGATGAGTAAATTTCCATATCCAATTAGTTTAGCGAGTGCAGTGAGTATCTACCAAATTTACCAATTTTCTTCACCTGCCAAAAGGAATAGATTATACATGCTCTTTTGTTTGCTGATTAACTAACCGTATATAAAATTTTCTCAGCATAATCTATTTTGTATTAAAAAATATTAATCAAGCACGTAACATTCTTGATGCTTGGCTCGACTATATTATTTAGCTGTCTGTGCAAGGACTTCACTACAACACAACTAAAAATACGAGCTTTATTTATTACGTGCAGTTGCGAAAAAACACTTAGCTTTAGTATTAAAGTCAACAAAGTTTATCATAAGATAGATGGCTTTTACTGAGGATCGATGTTATATTGTGCATAATTTAGTATCCATTAGAGTAAGTCAGCCTAATTCAGCGTGTCACAGTGCATAACGCTGGAGCGGAGAAACCAAATTGTGGGGCGTATCTTATAGAAAGTGAGGAGTTGAGAGTGAGGAGTTAGAAGTTACTAATACTAATACTAATATTTAACTCATAACTCATAACTCATAACTTTCTTGTGAAGGGCATCTCTCAGCCCTAGCCCGTCAGCTAACTTCGTAGGCATTGAGAGGAGACTGAAGAGACGGCATTTTTATAATGTTTTGATCTCATTGGTGTCCAAGGCTGGTACTGCTCGGATTTTTTGTACCTGCACTTAAATCTGTTGAGGTCGTAAATGATATTTCAATTAAATTTGGCTGCGATCGCAGCGATCGCAGGACAAGCGGCTTGGAAAAAGGCAAAACCTGTCATTGTTAGAGATGTCTTCTTTCTACCTGTATTGGGCTTCTTGGGAATAATTGTGTTGTGGTGGATTGTTGCACTTGCCAACCATGAATTGATGCCCACCCCACCAGAAGCGCTAATCGCCAATCTAGACTACATCTCAAATCCTTTCTACCAAAGAGGCCCAGGCAACTTAGGAATTGGTTGGTTGTTGATCGCAAGTCTGCGTCGGGTATTACTGGGCTTTTTGTTAGGTGCGGTAGTAGCGATTCCTCTGGGCTTTCTAATTGGTATGTCTAGACCAGCAATGCTAGCGCTCAATCCGATCATTCAAATTTTTAAACCCGTATCGCCCCTAGCTTGGCTGCCCATCGCCTTAGCAATTTTCAATTTGGCAGATCCTTCAGCCATTTTTGTCATCTTTATTACTTCTTTATGGCCGACAATTATAAATACTGCTTTAGGAGTTTCTAGCGTTCCCAAAGATTATTTAGATGTGGCACGAGTATTGGAAATGCCCCGTTGGCGACGAATTACAAAAATCATCTGGCCTGCAAGTTTGCCGTATATTTTTACAGGTTTACGAATTAGTTTAGGGATAGCTTGGCTGGTAATCGTTGCCGTGGAAATGCTCACAGGCGGTATTGGTATCGGCTTTTTTGTCTGGGATGAATGGAGTCGCTTAAACCTGAGTTCAGTCTTTTTAGCTGTGTTGATAATTGGCTTAACTGGGTTAATTCTAGATTACGCCGTGGGCAAAATTCAAGAATTAGTAACTCGCCGCCCTACAGCTTCTAACTGATTAAATTTTTTCGCATCAAGACGCTAAGACGTTTTTTAATGCGCCTTTGCGTTAGCCTATCTTACAACCAAAATTAATCACCAATGGAGCTACAAGAATGGGTGATAATAACTGGACTCGACGAGACTTTATCAAAGGAATAGGAGCAACCACAACGGGAATAACGCTGTCCTCCTGTGCGATTTCAGGAGATAGATCCGCCAAAGGACTAACTGAAGAAGCCTTAGCTGTACAACCAGTAGTTAGATCCCAAGACCTAGAAAAATCCGATCTCACCGTTGGTTACGTTCCTGTTAATGATTGTGCGCCATTTGCGATCGCCTGGAAAAAAGGCTTCTTCCGCAAATATGGTTTGAACGTCAAACTCAACCGCGAAGCCAGTTGGGCCACCTCTCGCGACGGTGTAATTTTTGGTCGCCTGGATGCTTCACCTGTAGTATCCGGTGCCGTCACCAACGCCAGAATTGGTGCTGAAGGCGCACGCCACGCCCCCTTGTGTGCAGCCATGACCATTCACCGCCACGGTAACGCCATGACCATGAACAAAGCCATGTGGGATTTTGGGCTGCGTCCGTGGTACGAGTATCAAGAAAAATATGGTGATGGCGCGCTACAAGCTTTTGGGCGCGATTTCCGAGGCTACTTTGACCAGCAGCCGCCAGAACGCAAAGTTTGGGCAGTTGTTCTGAGTTCCGCCATTTACGAATACTTTATCCGTTACCTATCCGCCGCCGCTGGTGTTGATCCGCTTAAAGAGTTTCGCGTCATTATCGTTCCGCCCCCCCAAATGGTGACAAACGTGCGGATTGGTGCCATGCAAGCTTACATGGTTGCAGAACCCTGGAATACACGAGCAATAACAGGTAACGAAAACATCGGCTTTACCTTCGCACAAGGTAAAGAAGTCTGGTTGGGACACCCAGATCGACTTTTGGGGGTGATGGAATCTTTCATCGACAAATATCCCAAAACCTATCGTTCACTGGTCAAGGCGATGATTGAAGCTTGCCAATATTGCAGCAAAGTAGAAAATCGCCAAGAAGTAGCCGAACTGATTACAGACCGTTCCTTTACAGGTGCAAGACCCAAAAAGAAAGATGCCCCAATCACGAAGTTTACAAGTCCGGGAATTCTCGGCAATTACAACTATGGCGGCTTTGACGGCAAAGACCGCACCATCAAAGCCGCTGACACCACGATTTTCTTCGATATTCCTGACAACCTTCCCAAACGGCCAGGAGAACACTCCACATTTTTGTGGAGATCAAGAAGTATGTGGTTGATGACACAAGCAGCGCGGTGGGGACAAATTAAGGAATTCCCCAAAAATGCCGAGAAACTAGCAGAACTTGGCTGGAGAGCAGATTTATATCGGGAGATAGCATCTGAAATGGGCATTGAGTGTCCCAAGGATGATTACAAGGTCGAACCACCAGAAGTATTTATAGATAAGAAAGGCTTCGACCCCAGCGATCCTGTGGGCTATCTGAATAGTTTTGCCATCAGGGCTAACGCTCCCACTAACTTTTTCATGTCTTAAAAAATTTCAAGTTCAAATATTGACTGATGACTAAATTATTTCCGGAGCATTTTGATGATGGAATATACCTCATTACCTATTAATACCCAGACAGAAGTTCTGCCCCGCCCTGGATTTTTAGAAATTGAAAATTTAGTCAAGTCTTATCCGACACCTGATAAAGATAACTTTGTCGTTTTAGATGGGGTTAATCTGACGATTGGTGAAGATGAATATATTTCTGTAATTGGTCACTCTGGTTGTGGTAAATCAACCCTAGTAAAGATAGTAGCTGGTTTAGAAAAAGCCACTTCCGGCTCAGTCAGGCTAGATGGAAAAGAAATTCGTCAGCCAGGAGCCGAGCGAATGATGGTATTTCAGAACTATTCACTGTTACCTTGGTTAACCGTGCGAGAAAATATCCGGTTAGCTGTGGATGAAGTGTTAAAAAATGCTAATCGTGCCGAGAAAATTAGCATTGTAAATCAACACTTGGCAATGGTAAACTTGACTGCGGCGGCTGACAAATATCCTGATGAAATCTCTGGAGGTATGAAACAACGAGTAGGTATTGCCAGAGCTTTAGCAATTCGTCCTAAAATGTTGCTGATGGATGAACCTTTTGGGGCTTTAGATGCACTAACTCGTGGCAAATTGCAGCGCCAGGTATTGGATATTTGGGAAAATAATCGTCAGGCAGTGATGATGATTACCCACGATGTAGACGAAGCAATTTATATGTCCGATCGCATCGTCTTGATGACCAATGGCCCAGCTGCTAGTATAGGAGAGATATTAGAAGTTCCTTTTAAACATCCACGCGATCGCGCGGCCATGCGAAACTCAAAAGAATATTTTGAACTTCGCAACCACGCCCTAAATTTCCTTGATCGATATTTTGCCCAAGACGAGTAAATTTAGATTATCATTTTTTTTAGTGGGTAGCCTAATTCAAATTCATGAAAGCTGAATTTGGAACGGAGGAACCATATTGTGGGGCGTATCTCGCAGAGAGCGGCAATTTGAGAGTAAAAAGGAACTTCTAATATCTCTCCTATACTAG
>NZ_JAIVFR010000297.1 GCF_020829685.1 Nostoc sp. CHAB 5715
AATCAAGAATATATTTACTCAACAGTTGTCACCTTTGACCCCCATCCACAGGAATTTTTTACGGGCCAGCCCCGGACTTTGTTAACGCCACTTGATGAAAAAGTCCAACAATTGCGATCGCTTGGGGTAGAACAACTGGTACTACTACCCTTTGACAAAGAACTATCTGCTTTGACCCCCGAAGAATTCGTCCAAAAAATTCTTGTGCAACAACTGCGATGCCAGCAAATTAGCATCGGGCAGGATTTTTGTTTTGGCGAAAAGCGCAGTGGTACTGCTAAAGATTTGCAATTAATTGCCGCCAAGCAGAATATCCCCGTTACCATCGTTCCCTTACAAACTTATACAGGTAACTCACCCACCGAAAGCAGTTGCGTCAGTACTAATCCGACTCAGGATGCCCGCATTAGCACTTCATTAATTCGCCAAACCCTTGAGCAAGGCGACATCGAAGATGCAAATCTACTACTAGGACGCCCCTACACTCTCTTTGGTGTTGTCGTTCAAGGTCAACAATTGGGCAGAACAATTGGCTTTCCCACCGCCAACCTCCAACTACCAAAAGAAAAGTTTTTGCCCCGCCAAGGAGTCTATGCTGTCCGCGTTTTCATTCTCAGTGAAACATCAGATATCGCTCCTAGTGAAAGCTTGGGCGTAATGAATATCGGTAACCGCCCAACTGTAAATGGTACTTATTCATCTGCGGAAATACATTTATTCGATTGGTCTGGTGATTTGTATGGCAAAAAACTGGCTGTAGAACTAGTGAAATTTTTGCGCCCTGAACAAAAATTTGCTTCTCTAGAAGCCCTGAAAACACAAATTCAACTTGACTGTGTTGTTGCTAAAGAAATTTTGAATGCTAAAGCGCAAAGTTAAAAGTTAGGAGTTAGGAGTTAGGAGTTCTAAGTGGGCAACACCTGCTATAATAATGCCGCGATCGCATTCTTTCCATTGTTTGGGCATTGGGCATTGGGCATGGGGCATGGGGCATGGGTTTGCTATTCCTGCGAAAAAGTTTTTTGGGTGAAACTGTGATTGCAAATAACTCAAGTCAGTTCCATCAGGAACAGGCGCTAAGGGATCGCGAAAGGGAATATTCAAATGTACTGGCCCCTTTGTAGGAGTTTGCGCCCTTTCCCAGCTATGAATTACTGTTTGTCGCAGATAAGCTAGCATTCCCATATCAGCAGAGGGTAAGGCTAACTCTGTTTGCCAATTTGGGTAGTTTCCATATAATCTCAATTGATCTACAGTTTGCCCAGAGTGACAATCTCGCAATTCTGGGGGTCTATCGGTGGTTAATACCAACAGTGGGACGCCACTATATGAGGCTTCAATGACTGCTGAATAAAAATTTGCTCCTGCTGTACCAGAGGTGCAAACTAGTACCACAGGGCGTCCGGTTGCTTTAGCTTGTCCCAAGGCAAAGAAGGCGGCGGAACGTTCATCAAGAATGGAAATCGCTTCAATCTCAGGTGCTTGTTGAGCAAAGGCGATCGCTAAGGGTGTAGAGCGCGATCCCGGACAAATGATAGCACAAGTCAATCCCAACCGCTTTAGCGTCTCTGTTAAAATATAAGCCCAAAGTTGATTAACATTTTTATAAGCGATCGGCATTAAATCAAACATAGCTATAAAACAATCTTAAATTTTAGATTTTGTTTAGGGATCAATTTAAAATCCATCTGGGATTTGACAAATGCAAAGATGGAACCCAACACCGCCACGCGAGTTTGTGGTCAGAAAAATCTCCAAGCAAACTTACTCCAGTTTCTACAAAATGCACAATTTGCTCTCAAACATTTATGGACTGCATTCATTTAACGGGAATTCGCTGCTATGGCTACACTGGGTATCTGCCAGAAGAACAGGTGCTAGGACAATGGTTTGAGGTGGATGTGAGGTTATGGTTGGATATCTCCACAGCGGCCAAGACTGACGCGATCAAAGATACTTTAGATTATCGCAGCGTCATTAGCTTGATACAACATCTGGTCAAAACGTCTAAGTTTGCTTTGGTGGAGAAGTTGGTAACAACGATCGCAGATTCTATTCTCCAAGAGTGCGATCGTGTAACACAAGTTCAAGTCATTCTGAGCAAACCTGCTGCACCTATTCCAGACTTTGATGGCAAAATTAGCATTGAAGTGACTAAAAGTAAGTCCAATCTCTAAAGCACAAAAGGTGTTCTTTTCTCAATACCTATTCTTGATGACTAAATACACCCAAAAATCTTTAGTCTACTTCAGTAGACTTTAGCTATTAGCCTGGAACTTTAGTTCCAGGCGGGTGAGTCATATCAAATCCAGTTGAACAACCACACTAAAAATAAGCTACAACCCATTCTGTTACTTGATTGAAACTATGTGCAATCAGCCGGATTTGATATCAAGCCGAAAGTTTTGCTATTTCTAGTTTAAGTTGACACCAATGCACATCTATACACCCCTACGAGGATATACGTTCATCTGTAGTTAATTATTCTCTGTACCTTCTCTGTGCGGAAAATGCGATCAATAGTTTTAAATAATACCATTTCACTTACCATTGAAAATTTCAGACAGTTTCATACAGTAATTTAGACCCTGACTGACACAAAAACTATTTGTAGACAAAGCGGTATTAAAGTTTTTAATTCCAGATGATGATTAATTTTTAGTAAGATTATAGTGAGTGGATACTATTATATTAAATATAACACATTATATTATTTTCACTTACATAAAAGTACTATGTTGTAATTAAATGATTTTGGGAGCATCCCACTTTTTTACATGTCATTGCGAACGCGAGTGCGTCTCGAAGAGAGGAACGAAGCAATCGCAAAATTCTTCAGGTCAAAACGAGTCCATGAGATTGCTTCGTCGTTCCTCCTCGCAATGACACTTATTCTCTCATTGCAAAATAAAAACTGGGATGCACCCAATGATTTTTTTCTTGATTAATTTTTACATAAATATTATACTTAATATTTATTTTATTCAAAAAAATTATGGTTCTTCAGTTCATTTTATGGAACAGAATAATAAATAAAACCTAAAGATAGGCTAGATTTATTGCTGTGACTGGGTTTTAAGTTTTTGAGCCTTTCTATAAAACTGCGATTTTAATGCTCTACCATAAAACCAACGCAAGAACCAAAATTATTACATAATTTATTTATGAAAATCGCTTTTTGATTGCTAGTAATTACATGGTAATTGATGTTTGATGTTAATAACTTGACATTAGATGCATGAAATAATCAGAATTAGCTTTAACAAGTACATAAATTATTGGAGCTTAATAGCGTGATGTTATTTAATCGTGACTCAGTATTTATATCAAGCAACAATACAGAATAGCTAGAGATTGTTTATGATAGAATAATGAATTTTACATGAGTTGATACTCACAACAAAAATCTTAACCCTAGCAAACAGGTTATCGTAACATGTTCGCCCGCAAAATCCTAGTTGTTGAGGATGAGAAAATCCTAGCCTCAAATATTAGAAAAAGTTTACAGAAATTAGGTTATTCAGTTTCAGAAATATCTAAGTCTGGTGAAGAAGCAATAAAAAAGGTAGCAGAAACTCATCCACATTTAGTATTAATTGATATCTGCCTAGCTGGGGAAATTGACGGTGTACACGTAGCAGATATTATCCAGAATAAATTCCATGTGCCTGTAGTATATTTAACAGAGAGTTCGGACTATAAAACATTACAAAAAAATCAGGTAAATGAGCGTTTTAGTTACATAGTTAAACCATTTATTGAAAGTGATTTACATTTTGCGATTGAAATGGCTCTATATAAACATCAGAGTAAAAAGATATTATCCGAAGAAAAACAGAGGTTGGCGGCAATTATTAACAGCATGGGCTGTGCAGTGATTGTGACTTATGCAAATGGTTGTATTCAAATGATGAATCCCATAGCAGAATTAATCACTGGCTGGAAGCAAAGTGAAGCATTGGGGAAAGATTTAGAAGAAGTCATTAGCTTAGTTAATAAAGATGTAGGAGAAAAAATTGAAAATTTAGCTACATACGTAATCGAATCAGGCGAAATTTTCAATTTACCAGAAAACTGTACATTGATTACCAAAGATGGCAAAGAAATAGCGATTGGGGATAATGTTGCACCCATCCGGGATCAAAATGGCAATATTACTGGCGCAGTTTTAGTTTTTCAAGACATCACCAAACGCAAGCAGACAGAGGCGCAACTGATCCGCAATGCTTTTTATGATGGGCTTACAAAATTACCGAATCGGGTTTTATTTTTAGATCGGCTCAGACAAACAATTGAACGTAGCAAACGCCGAAACGATTATTATTTTGCAGTTTTATTTTTGGATTTAGATGGCTTCAAGGAAATTAACGATCGCTTTGGGCATGGAATAGGGGATGATTTTTTAGTAGCGATCGCTAGACGTTTAGAGTCGTGCTTACGCGGTGGCGATACTGTAGCACGATTTGGTGGTGATGAGTTTACAGTTCTTTTGGAGGATATCAAAGACATTACCGACGCTACCAATGTTGCCAAACGGATTCAAGACTCCTTACGATTGCCACTTAATCTGAATGGATATCAATTATCTGCTACAGCTAGCATTGGTATTACTTGGAATTTTAGTAATTATGAGGAACCTGCAACTCTGCTGCGGGATGCTGATATTGCTATGTACCGAGCTAAAAGGCAGGGAAAAGCTACTTATGCCATATTTACTTAATTACTCTAGCCGCTATTAAGGTGTATCCTAGAGAATCGAGAAGCTACATAAGTCTGTCATGGAAAAAACCGAAAAACAGAAAATGCTCGCAGGCGAATTATATCTGGCGGATGATCCAGAATTGGCTGCCGAAAATAAGCGAGCTAGTCGTCTGTTGCGAAATTACAATTCTACAACCGAAGAACAGCAAGAGCAACGGCAGCAAATTTTGCAAGAATTATTTGGAAAGATCGGTGACAAAGTATCAATTGTGCCACCCTTTCACTGCGATTATGGCAGTAATATTTTCGCTGGTGACAGATTCTACATGAACTATGGCTGTGTAATTTTAGACTGTAATACAGTTCATATTGGTGAAAATGTCTTATGCGCTCCTTATGTACAAATTTATACTGCTTATCACCCGACAGAGCCAGAAATTCGTCTTTCTGGGAGAGAATTAGCTGCCCCAATTAACATTGGTAATAATGTCTGGATTGGTGGCAGTGCAATTATTTGTCCAGGTGTAACCATTGGTGATAACACAACCATTGGTGCTGGCAGTGTAGTTGTCAAAGATATACCTGAGAATGTTGTCGCTGCTGGCAATCCCTGCCGCGTCATTCGATATTTATCCTAGAATTTAAAATTTATATCCTCTGGCAATCCAATAGAGCCAGTCTGCGATCGCTTCTTGAGTTTCGCTGTCAGGATCAATGGCTATTATTTCAGATAACTTTGCAGAATATACATCATCATCCTTACCATTAATGTAAGCCACTTCTACAAGCATATCTTTTAAGCACTCATCATCTGGGGCCATTCCCAGCACTTCCACTGGTTTCTCCTCGGTAGAAGCTGATTTGCGTCCTTTCTTAGCCCATTTAGCCATAAAGGGAAAATTCAGAGCCTCTTCGAGGTAATAGTACCAACCCATTGCCCGGTCTTCTTTATCTTCAGCATCTACAATGATCTCTGTTTTAATGCGATGCTCTCGGTTTTCGTCGGCTTCAACACTAGGCATAAGAAAACACTTTACGTATAATGCATTTTAATAATACTACCAAAGTCTTAGCTAAGAATAATTTTTCTAAAATAAATTATATAGGACTTAAACATCAGAGATACCCCAATACCCTTAAGAAGGCGGCTTTTAGGGTTCTTTCCTTTCTAAAAGGGATTAGGGGATCTAAGTTTCAGTTTTCAGTGCGTAATTCCTGCTATATCTAAGTTATACAAAAAACCGCTTGTCATTGACAAACGGTTTTCTAATTATTGCCCTCAAAGGCTAACTTATATCAGGTTCGCTTGATTGCTTATTAAACTCGAAGAACCCCACCCCGCCAAAGCTATGCTTTGTCTCCCCTCCCGAAGAGCGGGGAGGGGTTCTTTTATTATGGGTAATTTAGCGGACATGATATTATTTGCTGTATTTAGATGCCAAGTTCTTTCTTAGCACTAAAGCGCGAAATATTAAACAAGTCTCAAATCAGGATAATTTGCCAGTACATCATCAGATGTTAGGGTATCATTTTCAGCTTGCGGAGTCCAAAGAACTTCAATTGCCAGGAGTTTATCACTGGGGATACTACCAATTTGGCGCAAAGCTTGACGCAAATCATCAGCACTATTAATCGCTGTGGGGATTCCAAACTTACCTAGTGTCGCCGCCAGCAAGGTGACGATAATGTATTCACCAGGGCCTTCGGTAAATAGGCGTGTGGGGTTGTCGAGTTCACCAGCCGGAGGTAAAGCATCTTTGGCAAGGGCCGCTCTTAGCTGGTTGTTGACATTAGAAATAGTTTCTTCGCTAAACTTGCTGCGTTCTGCCAGTGACAGCCGATTAAACTGACTTTCAGCTGAATTTAAACTGGCTTGTTGAGTGCCACCACCTGCATATACAAAGTATTCGGGATGGCGGAGTAAAGCTAGGCTGGCTTCTTGTAGAACTTCTGCTCTCCCCTGTGGGGTGTTAGTATCAGCAGTTTCAGCAATGTGGTTGAGTTCATTTTGCAATTCACGGGCTTGAGCTAACAAACCTACTTGCAAACGAGTCACAGAAACCGGAGAGTTACTGCTGTAATCTGCTTCTGGAGTTTCAGCGCCAGAGACACGGCGGAAAGTTTGCAATAAGAAATTAGCGATCGCAAAGAAAATTAAGATGCTAAATAGACCACCAAATCCTCCCCCAATACCCCAGAAAGGAAGTAGGAAGGGAAAGCCAAAACCACCACCAAAGCCACCACCAGGATAGTACCCGCCCCCGCCAGGAGGTGAGTATGTGCGCGGTGTATAAGTGCGGCTGGAAGGTACTCTAAAGGAGCCACCACCGATTCGACCCCCACTGCGGGCCGCTAATGCTCCATCAGCGTGGCTAAGAACCAAAGTTAACACCAGTCCTAGCGCTAAGAAGCTTTTTAACAGTGGTTTGATGGTTTGTTGTAGTTTTTTACGCATAATACTATCGCTTGGAAAACTGAATTATTTATGATTTCTCCCTATGCTGGTGGGAGTGTTTCAATCTGTAGCTAACGCCAGACCGTAAAAACTTGCTTTGTAGCATTCACGTAGCATAGCTTTTAAAGGCTACATATTTAATTTACCGCGTCTTCTCTTAGGTAGGCAGCGATCGCAGGGGGGATTTCTCGACTGGGGAACCGTACCTTAAGATATGTTCACAATTACATACATAAATTTGCGATTGGCGAAAAAGTCCTTGTATAGGATTCCTATTTGATTTTTGAATAAACACCGTACACCTCGAAAAGCCTGATTCCCTACTCCCTACTCCCTATTCCCTACTCCCCGCCTACGCAAATAATTTCAAAAATCAAAGCGGATTACTA
>NZ_JAIVFR010000298.1 GCF_020829685.1 Nostoc sp. CHAB 5715
CTTGTGGGCGATTTCCCTGGAAACAGCCCAATGGCGATGAATTTTTTGGGTGATCGGATCTTGAATCCAGGCTCCTTGATAAGCCATCAATGGTAGTGTAGAGCCGATATCTTGGTGAAAGCGCAAGGCTGATCGATACATTCGACCTGTAGCGATCGCTACTTGAATTCCTCGTGCTTGCGCTGCAACAATAGCTTGCTTTACAGGCTCGCTGATGGTGTTAGAGTGTCCAGCGATCGTGCCATCTATATCCAAAACTAGTAGTTTAATGTCTTTTGTAGCAGCCTGATTATCAGTAAATGCCAAATGTGTAGCAGATGCTTTCTGCATAATGTCCTAGATTTTAAGTTCCAGTAAGAGGTTAACTCAGAACTTGCACCAGTCCCCACGACCGCCTCAGAATGAATTCTGAGGCTTATAGCTAAAGTCTTCTAAAGAAGACTAAGTACAGCTTTGCGTAAAATCGTAGCTTTTTTAATGCAAGGGGATGCATTGGCATTGTCAGTCGATGCATTGGCATTGTCAGTCGATACATTGGTATTGTTAGTCGATGCATTGGCATTGTTAGTCGATGCATTGGTATTGTTAGTCGATGCATTGGCATTGTCAGTCGATACATTGGTATTGTTAGTCGATACATTGGCATTGTCAGTCGATGCATTGGCATTGCAGGGTATTGCCAAATTTAATTCGCTACGAATTAATGAAATGCTGTACTAAGTAAGGGTTTTAGTCCACGCTTAGTGGACTTGGGCTATAAGAAAAGAGAATTTATTCTCAGGCGGGATAGGCAGGTGCAAGATATAATTTAACAGGCTCTAGCAGCCTGTGGTGATTAGTAGAAAAAATTGGACGTTTTTTATTTGGAAGTCCCTTAGTAGGCAAAAACTACGCTATTGTTGCCAAAGCAAAGCTGAACTAGCATCTGAAATTGCTAACTATGTAACGAAGCTTCTGGCTAAAATAGGGCTATGTCTGAAATCACTTCTGTAACTGCAACACGCCCCACGTTCATCCTCGTAGATGGACACTCCCTCGCTTATCGTTCATACTTTGCTTTCGCCAAAGGGCGAGATGGAGGGCTGCGTACAAAAACGGGGATTCCCACCAGTATATGTTTTGGTTTTGTGAAGTGCCTGCTGGAGGTAATGGCAACACAACAGCCACAAGCAATGGCGATCGCTTTTGATTTGAGTGAGGCGACTTTTCGCCATGAAGCTGACGATACTTATAAAGCCGATCGCAAAGAAACGCCAGAAGACTTTATTCCCGACTTAGCAAACCTGCATGAATTGCTCGATGGCTTTAATCTACCAATTTTCACTGCCCCTGGTTACGAGGCAGATGATGTTTTGGGAACCTTAGCACAAAAAGTCACTGCTGCTGGGTATAGGGTGAAGATTCTTACTGGCGATCGCGATTTATTTCAACTAATCGACTCTGACAAAGAAATCACTGTTCTGAATTTTAGTCCAGATGCCCTAAAACGCTCTACAAATAGCATCACGGAATTTGAAGCCGAACAAGTCAAAGAAAAAATGGGGGTTTTACCTTCACAAATTGTTGATTTCAAAGCTCTTTGTGGTGATAAATCAGATAATATTCCTGGTGTGAAGGGAATTGGCGAAAAGACAGCAGTGCAGTTGCTAAATACCTATGGTTCCCTTGATAATATTTATGCTGCGTTAGATGAAATTAAAGGCGCAACTCAGAAAAAACTGGCAACGGGTAAAGAAGATGCCGATAAGTCTCGCTATTTGGCAACCATAGTTTTAGATGTTCCTATAGAAATTAATTTAGAAAATTGCAAATTAAAAGGTTTTGATACAAACGTCCTGACACCAATTTTAGAAAAGTTAGAATTCAAGTCTTTTTTAGGCAAGATTAACGATCTCCAGCAACGTTTTGGTGGCAAATTTGAAGAAAGCCAAGAAGCCAAAACAGACGCAATTAATCTCAATACTAACTCAGAATTCAGCGCTGATGAAGATAATGATTTGTGGTTTTTCAGTGCTAGTGATACAGCAGCAGTTACACAACAATCTACTTCCCCAATTACACCACGCATTATCAACACCGAAGCTAAATTAGCTGAGTTGGTGAAACTTTTACAAAAATTTACTAACCCAGAGACTCCCGTTGCTTGGGACACTGAAACCACCGATTTAGAACCAAGAGACGCGGAGTTAGTAGGAATTGGTTGCTGTTGGGGAACGAAACCAGATGAGGTAGCCTATATTCCTTTGGCGCACAAAACTGGGGAAAATTTGCATAAAGATTTGGTGCTAGAAACATTACGTCCAATTCTCGAAAGTACTGATTATCCCAAAGCTTTACAAAATGGAAAATTTGACCGCTTAGTTTTAAAGTGTCAAGGAATTAATTTGGCGGGAGTAGTTTTTGATCCCATGCTGGCAAGTTACATTCTAAATCCCGATTCAAGTCATAATTTGATGGATTTGGCGCAACGATATTTGGGATTGATAGCGAAAAGTTACTTAGATTTAGTTCCTAAAGGTAAAACCATCGCTGATATAGATATTCCTGCCGTAGCAGATTACTGCGGTATGGATGCTTATTCTACCTTTGGTTTAGTGGCAAAATTGCGTGAGGAACTTGATAAAATCCCAACTCTGTCTAAGCTATTAGTGGAAGTGGAACAGCCACTAGAAGCGGTTTTAGCCCAAATGGAATACACGGGTGTTCGGATTAATTCAGCTTATTTACAAGAACTTTCACAGCATTTAGAAACTGAGTTAGCCAGGTTAAAAGAGGAAGCAACTAAAATAGCTGGGGAAAATTTTAACTTGGGTTCTCCGAAGCAGTTGAGCCAAATTTTGTTTGAAAAGTTGGGGTTAAGCACTAGACATTCTCGTAAAATTCAAACGGGTTTCTCTACAGATGCAGCGACACTGGAAAGACTTCAAGAAGATGATAAAACTGGATTTGTTGAGGCGATCATTGAGTATCGTACTCTATCTAAATTAAAGTCTACTTATGTTGATGCATTGCCTGCATTGGTGCGTCCAGATACACAGCGAGTGCATACTGATTTTAACCAAACAGCAACATCAACTGGTAGGTTATCTTCTTCTAATCCGAATTTACAAAATATCCCTATTCGTACAGCTTTTAGTCGCCAAATTCGGAAGGCGTTTTTGCCAGAACCTGGTTGGTTAATGGTGGCTGCTGATTACTCACAAATTGAATTGCGGATTTTGGCTCATTTGAGTCAAGAGCCGATATTAGTGCAAGCATATCAGCAAAATGAAGATGTTCACACTGTGACGGCGCGGTTAGTGTTTGAAAAAGAAAATATAACCTCAGAAGAACGAGGGATAGCAAAAACTATCAATTTTGGCGTGATTTATGGAATGGGTTCTTTAAGGTTTTCGCGCTCAACTGGGATAGATAAGACCATTGCCAACGAGTTCATTAAGCGGTTTAATGAACGATATCCGAAAGTATTTGCATATTTGGAGGGAGTCAAAAAAGAAGCGATCGCTCTTGGTTATGTAGAAACTATTTTCGGTCGCCGTCGTTATTTTGACTTTACTAATAACAGTTTACGCAGATTAAAAGGCAGTAACCCAAAAGATATTGATCTGAGTAAATTGAAGAATTTGGGCGCTTATGATGCAGGTTTACTACGCTCTGCTGCTAATGCACCAATTCAAGGTTCTAATGCTGATATTATCAAAATTGCAATGGTAAAACTGCATGAGGTTCTGAAGAATTATCAGGCGCGTTTGTTGTTGCAAGTTCACGATGAATTAGTGTTTGAAATCCCCCCTGATGAATGGGAAGAATTACAACCGCAAATTAAGTCGGTGATGGAAAATGCAGTCCAATTGAGTGTGCCGTTGCTGGTGGATGCGCGTGTCGGTGAAAATTGGATGGAGACAAAGTAAATTGAACTGTGAAAAGGCTTTTAGCTATAAAAGTGTCAATCAGTTGAGTTGAAAATTTAATCAAGATAATCAAGAGTCAAAAGTCGATACTTTTGACTCCTGATGATGAAGTAGGCAATAGTTAAGAATTAACCGCCACGCTTCAGCGCTGCTTCTACCTGCTGTAACTCCTTCTCTAAACGATTTTTGAGTTTTTCGGGTACAGGACGATTTGGGTAAGAACTGTAGTGTCCTGCTAAGGAGTTGAGGGCTGTTCGCATGGTTGTAAAAGAGCCAAGACCAGAAACAGAGTTAACTCGCTGATAGCGAGCTGAAAAGTCATTAATTTTTTGACGCGCTTCTGCTTGAACTGCTGCTTTGTCTGATGAATCTTGTGATACATCCAGAGCTTGTCTCATAATATTGACCACAGCTAAGGTGTCTTGGCGATAATCCCCAGTCAAGCTATCTGGACTGCCAGAACAGCCCATTAAGCCGATAGATACAACCAAAACCAGCGCAAGCAAACGCGACCAATAGCGCTTCATATTCATTAAGTAAAAGGATACGTAAATCAACGTCCATCGTATCTTGGATTGGTAACTTGGGGAATGGGGAGTGGGGAGTGGGGAGTGGGGATGAGGGAGATGAGGGAGATGAGGGAGATGAGGGAGCAGGGGAGGATGAGGGAGTGAGGGACAAGAATTAATAACCAATGACTAATGACTAATGACTAATGACTTTTTGATAAAGAGTATTGCGTTGCTGGTAAGGTCTTCCTAAAGAAGCGATCGCAGTTTGCAAAGTTTCCACTTCCATACATGTACCACCCAAAGCACCTGCCATTGTGGTAATATGCTCCTCCATCAATGTGCCGCCGATATCGTTACAACCCCAAACTAAGGCTTCCGTTGCACCTGCAAGCCCCAGTTTTACCCAACTCTGCTGATGGTTGGGAATCCAATTACCTAAGTAAATCCGCGCTACAGCGCCTAGCAGCAGTGCATCACTCAAAACTGGTTGATCGCGTCCGACACGGCGACGTAAGGGTTTGGGCGCTTCTTGCCCAACGAAGGGTAATAAAATAAACTCTGTGATCCTTGCTGGATGTCCCTGATTAATGGCGGTTTTTTGGAGCGATCGCAATTTTTCTAAATGCCCCATTTGCTGTTGGTGGGTTTCAATATGCCCAGATAACATGGTACTGGTGGTATGCAAGCCTAATTTGTGAGCGGTGCTAACAATTTCTAGCCAAGTGGCTGTGTCAATCTTCTCTGGACACAATATCCGCCTTACTTCATCGTCTAACACTTCAGCTGCTGTTCCCGGCATTGAGCCAACACCAGCATCACGCAAAGCAGCAATTACATCAGCATACCCAAGTCCATCAAGTCTGGCGATAAATTCCACTTCTTGGGGAGAAAAAGCATGTAAATGTATCTGGGGAAATTCCTGTTTAATCGTTTCTACAACCTTGAGATAATAGGGCAAAGATTTACCATTTATCTGCGCTTGTAGATTTAATCCGCCCTGCATACAGATTTCCGTCGCACCCCGTTGCACTGCATCTGTCGCTTTTTCCAAAATTTGCGCCGAATCTAACCAGTATGCACCGGCATCACCATCATCTCGACGGAAAGCACAAAAACTACAGTGCTGCTCACAAATATTAGTAAAGTTGATATTACGATTAATTACATAAGTAACCGTATCGCCTGCTTGAGTGTGACGGAGTGTGTCGGATGTAGTACGTATCGCTGCGATCGCCTCCGGGTCAGTTTGTTGTAACAACACCACTCCCTCTTCGAGAGATAAGTCGTATCCCATCAAGGCGCGGTCAAGAATTTTTTCAACAGCTATTTTTGTCAGCATTATTTTCTTAATTTTTGAGTAAATCTTAATTTTAGTATTTTGTAAATAATAAAATTCTACTTAATAAATACACCCAGTTCTGGAGAATCCCAAGATCGGACATAAGTTTTATCTTTAAAATTAATCTCTTGATATTTCTTTTGTTTACTTTTTTTAGTTTCCATTGAAATAATCCCACAAGGCTCAAAATCTTGATAGGAAGCCTCTTTTTCTAAACTCGCCGAAATATTAGTTACATTAATATGTTGAATTTTAAATATTTTTTGATTATTTTGCTGCAAAAGTACCCATAAAGGGTATTCCCAAGGGTCATTTCCCATTGATAGCCCAATATTCGAGCATTTTTTGGAATTTAAAAACTCAACTGCTCCTGTGTAAGTACCTTTGAGGAATGGTCTATTACTAAAATACTGCTCAATTCTGGGGGTTTGAAATATATTGTTGCTATCTATAATAGGTCTGTACCTGTTAAAAAACACCCACGGCAATGATGATATTAGCAGAAATGTTACTATAAAAATTGCGATTTTTTGCTTTTTCAGCTTAGATAACACAACACCTACAAATGGAGAAATTAGGACAAACAAAGGTAAATGCAAACGACTATTCCACGCTTGCCATTTTAACAAGTAGCAAAATATCAAAAATGTAGATACGGTAGCAATAAGATAAGTAAAAATATAACTTTCTTTACGGAGAGATTTTCGAGCTAGAAAAATAATTATACATATTATTATCAACGCTAAATGTAATAAATTACCAGCACTATTTTCATTACCAGTTATCCCAATTGTTGACCAACCTCCTGGTACAAAGAATGTCTGGGAAAAAGTTGTCCGAGGATCGTTATAATCTACACCGATGAATATATGTATAAGTTGAATTAATCTGTTTGCTTTTCCATTCCATAAACCAATCGGTGTTCCTATATGCAAAGCAATATTTCTCAGGATATTAGAAATGAGTATATTAACACCGAGTATTTCATTACGATAGCCACTCGGTTCACCAAGTGGCGAAGCAAATAAATTATAATTGCGTAAATAGTGACTTATATTAAGCAATAAAGATATACTTCCTACTATCAAAGCAGGCTTCCATGCTTGCCACCGGAAGCGTTTAATCAGGTAAAAACCAAACCAAATTAAGAAGGGAAATACATAAAAATAAGCAGTTGCCTTGCTCAAAATAGCTAATCCTGTGCTACTACCAATATTAAATGAATTCGTCCAAATATCGCTTTTGCCTGCTTGGATAGTTGATAGTAATTAGTAAGCAAGACAAACTACCCAAAATGCAATTACATAATCATTTTGAGTGCTTGAAGCTTGCAATATTCCCATAGGAATTGTTGCAGTTACAACCGCAGAGAAAACTTGACCTCGTAAATCTGCTCCTAGTTGTTTGGCAATTAATGACACTCCAATAATACAGCCAATCATACTGAACCATTGAACTAAGTTAGCGAAGTAGTCACCACCACTTAAAATCTGAAAATGCAAAATCACGAACTCTGACCAAGGGTTTTGATATAGCTGTGGGGTATAACTTGTGGGATAATGAGCAATGCTATGATTTTGTATCCAATAAGCAACACGACTGATATGATAGTCCATAGAATCCCAATTATTGGGTGGTGCGATGATGGCAATTAATCCAACTATCGCTACAACGAAACCTATGCCACATAACAATAAATTTACGAAGGGTTTAATTTTAATATCTTTCTTTATTTGAGAAGAATTTCTTGGCTCTGAAGTCGGTATTATT
>NZ_JAIVFR010000299.1 GCF_020829685.1 Nostoc sp. CHAB 5715
CACCGCGGAGTAGCCCTCTGTCGAAAACCGATGGAAGCTGAATCGGGCTTACCGGTGACGCGTGGCATTGAACGACACCGTTCACCCCGCCTTTACCGCAGACAACCCCTTCAAATACAAATGCAGCGCCCGCACATCCGTCTCGTTGATCTCGCGCAGCGATTCAAACGGCGTGACCTTGATGACCGAGAGTCAAAAACCGGCACCTTCCTTTTTAGCAACCAACCCAAACTCGAAGCGTTGCAGTTAGCTTCAATGCAACCGATTTCTTACGAAGCGCGGGATGGCTTAACTATCCACAGTTACCTGACAACCCCTGTGGGAATACCTACCCAGAATCTACCAACAGTATTACTTGTTCACGGCGGCCCTTGGGCGCGGGATACTTGGGGTTTTTCTCCCACAGCGCAATGGCTAGCTAACCGGGGTTATGCTGTTCTGCAAGTGAACTTTCGCGGTTCCACTGGCTACGGTAAAGCATTTTTGAATGCTGGAAATCGAGAATGGGCTGCTAAAATGCACGACGACTTGATTGACAGCGTGAACTGGCTGGTAGAAAAAGGCATTTCCGACCCGCAAAAGATTGCGATTATGGGCGGTTCTTATGGTGGTTACGCCACTCTAGTAGGGTTAACTTTTACACCAGAAATCTTTGCTGCTGGTGTGGATATTGTGGGGCCAAGTAACCTGATTACTTTGATAGAAACTATACCGCCTTATTGGGAACCATTGAAGGCAATGCTTTATCATCGTGTCGGTAATTTGGACACGGAAGAGGAATTTCTGAAATCGCGATCGCCTTTATTTTTGGCTGACCGAATTCAAAAACCTTTACTTATCGGTCAAGGTGCAAACGATCCGCGAGTGAAACAATCAGAAAGCGATCAAATTGTCAACGCAATGCAACAGGCTGGTTTACCAGTGCAATATGTACTTTATAGCGATGAAGGACATGGTTTTGCCAGACCAGAAAATCGGCTGCACTTCTTTGCGATCGCAGAAGAGTTTCTCGCCAAATACTTAGGCGGTAGATTTGAACCTTTAGCAGATATCCCCGGTCATTCAGGAATAGTTAAATAAAGTTTCACGCATGGTGGTTAGTGTAATTCACCGACCACCTTAATATTTTTAATCCAGTAAACACCAAAGCTAAAAAATGTTGGAAGATTTTCTCGCCAAATACTTAGGTGGGAGATTTTAACCTACTCTGATGCTCAGACTCTTCTTTTTGCAACAGAAAATCGAGATAATCTTGTAATTGTAACAACCTCGCTCCAGATAGCTGGCGTAACTTGGCTAAAATCATTTCTTCTTGCTGCAACTGGGCAATGGGGATAATTTGAGATGCTGGTACTTCAATCGTCACATCGGGCAAATCAAACCCTTCCAGACTATACCCGTCCTCTTCCCCTTCAGGCATGGGGTAATATTCTACAATTGTTGCAACATTCCCTCGTTTCAGGTTGTATTCTGGTAAGTCTTGCGCTAAGGCAACTTGAGAGAATAGGGGGTACTGTACCTTCATGAATTCGCTCCTTGATCTGGCACTAAGGTGATAAATTTGGTTGTATTGTTTGTAACTATCCAAATGGTTAAAATATTGAGTTCAACGCCATTAATCCCTCGCAGACACGCACGAATGGCATATTTATGACCATAGCGAGTTGTTTCGATCGCCTCGGCAGGTTGCGTTAAAACTTGAGCGCGTAGATCCCGTTCCAGTTGTTGCCAGTTGTCTAATGTGTACCCAGCCCTAGCCAGAAATTTAGATTTATCGTCTTTTGGCAACGGCACAAGCAGATACTTAGTTAGCTTTTCTTCTGCGATTATTGCATCCTGCGGTAAAAACGCCATCGGCTCATGGCATGAATTTTGGGTAGGAATTATTTACTACATTTTACTCTGGGACGCTGATCGTCTGCGTATTTGAGATATTGCTTTCTCCGGCGTTGAGTACTTGCTCTGCGGTTAGCTGTAACTCTGGAAAAATAGTAGAAGCGATCGCTATATTTCCTGTAAATCTGGTTTCTTCATAAAACCCGTCAACTAATATCAGTACGGTAACTGCATTTATTTGTGGATCAACAATCCAATATTCAGCAATTCCCCTTGCGGCATACTCGGAACGTTTGTAGCGATAGTCCCGATCTTCGTTAGCTTTCCCAGGAGAAACAACTTCGACAACTAATGCTGGAGGTGGCATATCTAGGGTGATTGTGGATCGCATTGCGCCTTCTAAAGCTGTTGCAAGTTCATCCGTCAGCACAACTAAGTCAGGAATGCGAGTTGTCGCACGAGAACCAGCAACAACAATTTCAACTTTGTTACTTAACCGATTCACTGGGACGAACTTGAGGAAATTTACCAGCAAAAATAGAGATATCTGGACATTTTTTGGACTTTCAGGTGGCATTGCAACTAACTCACCTGCTACCAGTTCATATTGGCTATCCGTGCGATCGTCATATTTCAAATATTCCTCAAGTGTTAGACGTTTACTACGCTGTTGAAACCGTTCAGTAGGTTTTCCGCCAACCCGCAGCAGTGCTTGTTTCATCTGTTCTTCAGTCACTTCTGGAATATCAGAAAGATCAATATCCTCATTGTGCATTGCCTCAATCCTCTCCCAATCAGTTGAACAGCACCTACAACTCAGTAAACTTCATCATGAGTGCCAATATCAATTAGCAAAATTTCCTCTTCACCAGATTCTATATTTTGCAAAAAGTTAAAGACAATACGACAATCATGATCTACTGAACATGCCCAAGCTCCAGATAGTTTGCCTTTAAGCTTATGGGTCTGCAACAGTGGATCAAATGGATCGGCGGTTAGTAGTGCTAACCGCTCTTCAATTCGCTCTTCTAATTCTGGCTGTCGTCTTACCAATCGCTTAAATGCTCGTTTAAACGATGATGCCAGAACTACAGTTCTCACTTGCGTAACTCATCCATTATTTGAGTAACTGTTCCACGGAACACTTTACCCGCCTGGTATTCTACCTGTGCTTGAGCGATATTAGCAGCAATTTCAGAACGCCGCCGTTCTGCTAACCGATGACGTATCAGATCAATTAGTGCTTCTTGTTCATCTACTGATAAATTTTCGATGCTTTCTAGAACTTGATCTAACCTGGAGACTGAGGTCATTATCTATTGTTACCTTGGTTGCAGTAGATTAACTATTACGTATGCCTAAAATTGCTGCAAAAATCGCAAATCACTAGCATATAACCGACGAATATCATCGATTTGGTGTAACACCATTGCAAAGCGTTCTACACCAAAACCGGCAGCAAACCCTGTATAAACTTCTGGGTCATAGCCCACAGACTTAAGTACATTTGGATCGACCATACCGCAGCCCATTACCTCCAGCCAGCGCCCATTCCACTGCAAATCCACCTCAGCCGAGGGTTCAGTAAAAGGGAAATAACTGGCGCGAAAGCGAATTGGTAAATCGCCAAATATTGCTTGTAAAAATACCTTAATTGTGCCTTTGAGGTCTGTAAAAGTTAGTCCTTCGTCAATGGCTAAAAGTTCTATTTGATGGAAAACAGCCGAGTGAGTCGCGTCTACATTATCTCGCCGATAAACTCGCCCTGGAGCCACAACCCGAATCGGTGGTTCTTCTCTTTCCATGTAACGAATTTGCACTGACGAGGTATGAGTCCGTAAAAGATTACCATCTGGCAGGTAGAAGGTATCTTGCATATCACGGGCGGGGTGGTCAGGCGGGGTATTAAGAGCCTCGAAATTATAGTAATCTGTTTCCATTTCTGGCCCTTGAGCCACGGTGTAGCCCATACCGACAAAAATATCCAATGCCCGGTCAATAATTCCATTGAGGGGATGAATGCGACCTTGGGGGCTGTAAATTCCCGGCATAGTAACATCCAGAGTTTCAGCCTCTAGTTGTACCTGAATTTGCGCGGCTTCCAAGGCGACGCGTTGCTGGTCTAGACTAGTTTGCAAAGATTCTTTGACTGTATTGGCGATCGCCCCAATTTTTGGCCGTTCCTCTGCACTCATTTGCCCCATACTTCGCAACAGCGCCCCCAGTTCCCCTTTTTTACCCAGATAGTTAACTCTGAGTTCTTCTAGACGTTCTAGGGTGTCGGCGGCTGCGATCGCTTTTTCTCCTTCCTGCCGCAGTGCTAAAAGTTGAGCTTCTAAATTGCTAGTCATTAGTTATTAGTCATTGGTCATTAGTCATTAGTCATTAGTCTATAGTCAAAAGCTGTGAGCTGCTCGATAAATCAACTTACAGCTATGCCATTAACATCAGCCAAAGGGGAGGTTTCCGACCATTAGAACTTTTCAAAACGAATTTTTAACAAATTTGGTGGGTTTAAGTCCCCCGGTTCAAAAATCACGCAAGTATCTTAGGCGGGGTCTGTCTTGCAAAGTGACGCTCCTGTCTTGAAAAGTTCAGATCGGCGGGAACCGCCGCTCCGACTTTTCGCTGCGTCGAAGAGAGCTGCGCTAACAGATCGCCAAAAGCCGATGCTCTGACTTTGCGCTAAATCCCCGTTACAAAACTGTACTTCCGACTTCCGACTTCCGACTTCCGACTTCCGACTTATTTAATTTTGAACTCTGCCTTGCGGTACTAGTACAGCTTGGCATAAATCCAGGTAACATCTCAATATCCAGCTAACATACATCTCAATTAACTAGACAAGGAGCTGAAAGCCTCTTGTTAAAGATAGGCAAACTTCCGCCGTGCTGTACTAGTGAGTATGTATGTTTTTTTGCTGCTTGTGACCTCAGACATTGACAAATGGCTAATAACAAATAACAAATAACTAATGACCAATGACCAATGACCAATGACCAATGACTATGAAATTACTAATTAGCAACGATGATGGCATTTCTGCCTTGGGTATTCGTACCCTAGCCAACTACTTGGCAGAGGCAGGCCATGATGTGAGTGTAGTTTGCCCAGATCGAGAGCGATCGGCAACTGGACACGGGTTAACTTTACACCAACCCATTCGCGCCGAAATTGTTGAAGGGATTTTTCATCCTGCTGTCAAGGCTTGGGCTTGCGATGGTACGCCTTCAGATTGCGTCAAATTGGCGCTATGGGCTTTGCTAGATACTCCCCCTGATTTAGTTCTCTCTGGCATTAATCAAGGTGCGAATTTGGGAACTGAAATCTTATATTCCGGCACTGTTTCGGCGGCAATGGAAGGTTTAATTGAAGGCATTCCCAGTGTAGCACTGAGTCTTATTAGTCATATCTCTAAAGACTTTCAACCTGCTGCTAAGTTCGCCAAAATTCTCGTAAACCAGTTAGCCCAAAAACCCCTGCCGGATTTAATGTTGCTCAATGTTAATATTCCTGCCCTTAAGTGGGAAGAAATTGCCGGAGTTACTCTTACCCGTCAAGGAGTGCGGCGTTACATTGATGTGTTTGATAAACGAGTTGATCCTCGTGGAAAAACGTACTACTGGTTAACCGGAGAGGTAATTGAGGATGTGGAACCCCCAACCGGATTAAATCTGCTTCAAAATGTACCGTTAGATGTGCATGTTGTACGTAAAAACTACATCAGTATAACTCCGTTACAATACAATCTTACTTACGCAGATGGGCTAAATAAATTGTCTGAGTGGGAATTCAATTTTCCGTGAATCATTTGATTTATCAGGATAAAACTAAAATTATTTAAATGCATCAGAGAAAAATGTAGGCTATAACGTAGGGGCACTCTTGAAATAACCGATACACATTCACCCAAAAAACTGGAAAATTCTTGAGAGTATTTCATTCACATTTACACAATCAGCCAGAAACAGGGTATGCTGTTTTACCAAGAAATCCTCCCTATAGCAGAATCGGTGAGACAGCATAAACTTAGACAAAATAAGTAGCAATTTTTCCACTTATCGCCCGCTCAGTCCAGCAAGCAATACCCATGTCTAGGATAGAGAACCAATTTACCGTACAATTTTGGGGCGTTCGCGGCAGCATCCCCAGCCCAGGGCCAAACACCGTTCGTTACGGCGGTAATACCCCTTGCATATCAATGCAAGCGGGCGATAAACGCTTAGTTTTCGATGCTGGCACGGGACTACATGTTTTGGGGCAATCTTTATTGCGCCAAATGCCGTTAGAAGCTCATATATTTTTTACCCACTCTCACTGGGATCACATGCAGGGTTTTCCCTTCTTTACCCCAGGATTTGTGAAGGGGAATGACTTTCATATCTACGGCGCGATCGCACCTGATGGTTCTACCATAGAACAGCGCCTCAATGACCAAATGTTGCACCCGAACTTTCCCGTACCCTTGCAAATTATGCAAGCTAATTTAAATTTCTACGACATTCGACCGGGGCAACCAATCCACATCGATGACGTTACCGTAGAAACAGCACCTTTAAACCATCCAGGTGAAGCTGTAGGATACCGCGTCAACTGGCGTGGTGGTGCTGCTACTTATATTACTGATACCGAACATTTCCCCGACCGACTTGATGATAATGTGCTGTGGCTAGCTCGTAATGCTGACATTCTGGTTTACGATTCCACTTACACAGACGAGGAATACTATTCCCCCAAATCCCCGAAAATTGGCTGGGGACATTCTACCTGGCAAGAAGCGGTGAAAGTGGCACAAGCTGCTAACGTCAAAACTCTGGTGATTTACCACCATGACCCCGCACACGATGATGACTTTTTGGATTGTGTAGGGAAACAAGCGGCTGCGAAATTTCCTGGGGCGATCATGGCACGGGAAGGACTGGTACTTCAGATTCCCACCTCAGTTATCTTATCAGAATCTTTTCCTGTTAGTAAGTTTTCTACCTAAAGATTGCGATCGGAGGAATTGGAGATTTTAGATTAGATTGGTGATCAGAAGCTTTCAGCCCGAGAGCGTACCTGTTGGCTGTACGGTGAGACAGCGCTGCCCAGAGTTGTCAGAGCGCCGACCACAGGATCAGGGCCACAATAGGAGGACTACTTTATAGATTCACCAACACAGCCCAGACACCCACAGACGCCCTAAGATTGCGGCTGATTGAAGTAAACCTTCGTTGCAGTCTTAACAACGAACTAGAGCCTTTTTAGCTCTGGTATTTGGGGTTATCTGGACTTAGTAATTAGCTGTCAAGCTGATAGCACAAGATACCAGCTTGGGCAACTTCCCGTGGGTTAGGCTTTTGGCTGATAGCTAAAAGGGGTAGCATCAACACCCTGGCTAATCGCACAATACCTGATGGGCAGTTAGTGAAAGTTCAGACCGTCTACAAAAGCTGTCCTCCTCAAGGCGGTTTACCATAAGGTAGCTTCCTGCTGATAGCTAAAATAAACCTAAAATCTCAGAATCCACGTGCTAAATTTGTCTCAAAATGGGTGTTTAGTTTGTTACTTAGTTGCTGGGGATGGTTGGGAACAACTCAGATCGCCCAAGCTGCTAGTTTCAACAGTTTTGCATTGCCTCAAGTCCCAATTCTGGCAATTGAGCGGCAGAATCGGGCAG
>NZ_JAIVFR010000029.1 GCF_020829685.1 Nostoc sp. CHAB 5715
CTTCACTGAAAACTGTTTTAGCTGCAACCCTCATTTTGAAAAGCTTACCTAGACAAAGGGATGCTTTTTCTTTATCCAGTTAACACCCTAGTTTTTCACCAAGCTCATTTTTCAGCCGCGATCGCTTTGGTTCAAGCCGCTTAAATAGCGGTACAAGCGTTATGCGTGTCAACACAAAAAAATGCTGTGTCTGGCGATCGCAGACACAGCCGATATTACACAGGGACAAAAAACAGTTTTCAGTGAAGGCAAGCCTTTGTTACTTAACTGTTAACAATAGCTTGGAATTTCTTATTGCGTTTGAGCATTGAACTAGCACCAATAGTACCAAAAACTAGCAAGCCTACTATAGAAGCTGGTTCAGGAACAGAGGTTGGCTTGATTTCTGCCTTAATTTTTTGATCAACTGCAACACCAAAGTCTTGGAAGGTCTGCGCTGCTAGAACAAAAGCAGGGTCACCATTAGCATTAGTACCGCCAATTACGTTATTTTGATAAAAGGCTTGAAGTCCAGACTCGCCCTCGATAATTACACCGTTAATCGCATCGACACCTAGTGCTAGAGCAGCATTGCGGGCAGCTATTGTATTAACCCCATCGTTTGTAGCACCGTCACCAGACACATCGATAACTTGGCGTGCACCATCGTAGTCATTATTGAAGAATTTAGGTGCGGCAAAATTGAGTACAGAACCAATAGCAGTAGTGCCACTGAAGCTACGCGTGGTTGCTGCTATATTATTAGCAAAAGTCTGTGCAGCACCTACACTATCGATCAAACTCCACCCTACAACTTCTTGCTGCTGATTCGCGCCAGACCAGTAAATCAGGTTTACTGCAATCTTGCCTAAATTTCCTTTAGAGATGAAATTGTTAAAAAGGTCGGCATTTGAAAAAGCATCAACATAGCCTTGTTTTTGTAGATTGAACTCGCTATTATCTACGCTTCCAGAAACATCAACAAGTAAAGACAATTCCAAATCAACGGGAACCAAAGTAGCAGCGTGAGCGCTAGTTGAAATAGCTAAAACAGACAAACAGCAAGATGCTGCCGTGAGTGTTGCACGAACAAAGTTAGAAATTTTCATGATTGACCTTATTATTTAAAAAAAGCAGATGTGAATAATAAAAATGCTTGACTAGAAAAATATCTAGGCTATGCCAAGCATTTGGACATAATTGACGTAACGCATGTTGTACAAGAAGCTATAGTAAACCTCTTGCAGGGAGCGCAGATATAAGCACTAGTAAAAATAACTAAAGTTTTGAACTTAGCTTTTATTTCTAGTTATTTAAGGAGCTTATTAACAGTGTTCTCCTCACTTGCGTATTCATTTAGATTACTGGTAAATTTATTTTGTGGCTAGAGATTTTGCGTGTATTCACATAAGAATTATATTTAAAATTAGATTGAATAGTCACCAAAACATAGATTTAAAGCGACTTATAGAGGTAGTATCAAGTGAATAATTCACTAAAACTTTGTAAAATTAAGTTGTTGCTTTAAGACAGATTTATCAACGTAATTATGCGTAAATATAACTACGTAAGTATAATCACATTTAAGAACATCGTAGTAACACAAGTAGGTGGGTGCTAAAAAATACAACTAAATTAAGAAATGTAAATCGCTTAAAAGCTTATACTCAAAGCGTTTCTGGTGCTTTACATAAGTTTATACAGTTTGGTTTAATTGTGCCTACCTACTTACTGTTATGAAAGCTACCGATTAAAGCTATAGTGGTTAAAAACTTAGGGTAGCGATGCCTGCGGTGAGCTTCTCTACGAGACGCTGCGCGAACGCTAACGCTTACTAAATTACGTTAAGAAAGTTTACATAAAAAATCTGCTCTTCCTGCGATCGCAGAAAGAGCAGCGTAATACCATTTATTCAATAGTTAATACACATCCTTTCAACGCCATTTCGGAATCTTCCTTAATTAATAATCACTAATTCGTACTTTGATCCCATACATTTTTACATTGCTTACAACAGATTTAGCACAAACTTATACTACGTTAAGAAAGTTTACATAAAAAATCTGCTCTCCCTAGCGATCGCAGAAAGAGCAGCGCTATACCATTTATTCAAATAGTTAATACACATCCTCTTAACGCCATTTCGGAATTTTCCTTAATTAATAATCACTAATTGGTACTTTACATTGCTCAAAACCGATTTAGCAAAAACACATATTATAAAACTGTATTTTAGTCAATAGAAAAAGCTGCGTTAACCTATTTTCATCCCCTGGATAGATTAATGTCATGAAACTTATGCACAAACTAGATTTCCAAATCTTCTGAATATCCCTAATATAAAAATAGGTACAAAAAACTGTTTTCAGTTCAGCCAAGCCGCTCTCGCTTCATCCTCACACTTCCACCAAGCAACAGCTTATGAATTTCTCGTCAGCACGACAATATTTTTATCAGGAGATTCAACAGTCTGACGAACACATCGACCTAGCAAAGGCAGCTTTGTATATTGCACAGGAAGAATATTCCAATCTAGATCCAGAGGAATATCTCAACGCCCTTGATACAATGGCATGGGAGCTTCAAGAACGCCTGCCTGATTCACGATATCCTTTGCGGATAGTTCAAAGTATTAACCAGTATCTCTACGATGATTTAAAGTTTTCTGGTAATAAAATTGACTATTATGACCCGCGCAATAGCTTTTTCAATGATGTAATTGACCGTCGGCTAGGTATTCCTATTACCTTAGCGTTGGTTTACCTGGAAGTTGCCAGACGGATTGATTTTCCGATGGTGGGTGTGGGAATGCCAGGACATTTCCTAATCCGCCCAGACATTCCAGATATAGAGATTTTTGTGGATGCCTTCAATGGCGGTGAAATAATATTTGCCCAAGATTGCGAAGAACGGCTGTCTCAACTTTATCAGCAACCTGTGACGCTACAACCAGAATTTTTAGCTGTAGTCAGTAATCGGCAATTTTTGGCACGGATGCTGACAAATTTAAAATTTATTTACCTTAAACAGCAAGAGTTAGAAAAAACGTTGGCAGCAGTTGAACGAATTTTGTTGCTGTTTCCTGGTTTAACTTTAGAATTACGCGATCGCGGTCTGATCTACTATCAACTCGGTTACTACCCCCAAGCCGTAGACGACTTACAAAATTATTTAGCAAAAGTTCCCGATGCCGAGGATGCATATGTGATTCGGCGGCTACTTAGCGAATTGGGAAAGGATAGTTAGGGAGTGGGGATGAGGGAGATGAGGGAGATGAGGGGGATGAGGGAGATGAGGGAGATGAGGGAGAATGACAAATGACTAATTTTGTTGTTCTGCGACTCGTTTGAGGCGGCGCAGTTGGGCTTGCATATCTTCTTTTGTCCAAGAGGCAGCAAAGGTGTTGAAACCCCAACTAACTAAGGGGTTAGGGATATCGTACTCAAAACGGTTGAGTAGGAGCGTTCCCTTTTCTGTTGGCTGACATTCCCAGCGATCGCGCCCTTGAAAAAATCCCTGAAATTCCCAAACTACCAAACCCGGTTGTCGTTCTACAACTATGCTATTCAACGTGGGTTTCAGTAGAGGAATTTGAATGATAAAACGACTTTTACTACCAACATCAGTACTCCAAATTTCACCCACAGGTTCGCAACGAAGAACGGGGTTGAGCCAGCGATGCATGAGAGCTAAATCGCTAATACAGCGCTCCACCACCGTAGCTGTAGCATTAATTTGAATCGATTGTTCCAAAACTTGGGACATTCTATATCTCTGATGCTGTTGCTGCAATTAGAGTAACGCAAAATTTAGTGGAGTGGGGAGTGGGGGGAGCAGGGGGAGTAGAGGAGAATAATCAATGCCCAATGCCCACTTTAAATCAAATTAGTCTTGATATCAATATATGTATGTCTTTACTGGTAAATTGATAGGAAAAACACTGACTTAGTGTTTGCGGCGAATCTTAAGCTTAATTCTCGAAAACCATGAACACAACTTGGCAAGGAATAACCCAGGTGATAGGAGTTGCTTTGTCCACGAAAGTGCAGGAATTTTTGGCACAATCGCCCAGCCTGCCACCGCAACCAGCAGTGAATCAAGGAATCGCTGATGTACAAGGTATTGTTCAACAGTTGATTCTGTTTATACCCCGTCTGCTGGGGGCAGTGGCAATTTTGTTTGTAGGTTGGCTAATTGCGTTGGGCGCAGCAGCGCTGACGCGAGGAATCCTCAATCGCACAAACATCGATAACCGCATTGCCGCAGGGATAACGGGTCGTCAAGATGTTCCCCAAGTGGAGAAATTAATCTCTAGCTTAGTCTTTTGGAGCATTATCCTGTTGACGGCGGTAGCTGTTTTACAAACATTGAATCTGGAGGTAGCCTCTCGACCCCTGAATAATTTTCTCGAGCAACTTATTGGCTTTTTGCCAAAGTTGGTTGGTGCAGGAATCCTTTTGGGAGTCGCCTGGTTTTTGGCGACCATTGTGAAGATTATTACTGTGCGCTCATTACAGGCATTTAACCTGGATGAGCGTCTGAATCCAGAACCAGAAGACAGGGCACCGAGCTTCAATCAGCTGTCTCTGAGTGAGACGATTGGCAATGCTCTGTATTGGTTTATATTTTTACTGTTTCTCGCCCCAGTTTTAGATACTCTCGAACTCAGGCAGGCTCTACAACCAGTACAAGCTCTCATTACAGAAGTTCTGCTAATTCTGCCGAACATTTTAGCGGCGGCGCTAATTGCTGTAGTTGGCTGGTTCATAGCTAATGTGGTGCGGCGGATTGTAACAAACTTGCTGGCGACAACTGGTATTGACCATTTAGGTAGCCGCTTGGGATTATCTGCCACTGCGGGGGTGCAACCTCTATCGAGTATTATTGGCACAATTGTTTATGTTTTGATTTTGATTCCTGTGGCGATCGCAGCCCTCAATGCCCTGGAAATTAATGCGATCTCTGTGCCTGCGATCGCAATGCTGCAACAGATTCTCAACGCCCTCCCTGCCATCTTTACAGCCCTGGCAATTTTGATTGTTGCCTATTTCGTGGGGCGGTTTATTGCGGATTTGGTTACAAGTATCCTCACCAATTTAGGATTTAATAATATTTTCACTATTTTGGGTCTGACAACACCCAGCAGACGAATCGTCGTTTCAACAGAATCAACAACTCCCCCGATTCCAACCCGCACACCATCGGAAATTGCAGGCATTGTTGCTTTAGTGGGTATCATGCTGTTTGCAACGGTGGCGGCGGTGAATATCTTAAATATTCCAGCCCTGACAGCATTAGTGTCTGGAATTGTGATCATATTCGGGCGGATTTTGGCAGGATTGGTGATATTTGCCATTGGTTTATTCCTGGCCAATCTAGCTTTTAACATCATTACTAGTTCCGGCGAGCGCCAAGCACAGATTTTAGGACAAGTGGCGCGGATTGCCATCATTGTTTTAGTTTCTGCAATGGCACTGCAACAGATTGGAGTTGCCAGTGATATTGTGAATTTAGCCTTTGGACTTTTACTAGGTGCGATCGCTGTTGCTATTGCCCTAGCCTTTGGTCTTGGGGGGCGCGATATTGCCCGCGAGCAAGTTCAAGAATGGCTAAACTCTTTCAAAGGTAGAAACTAATTCCTCTGTGACATCTCCCACCACTAAATCGTCCTTCCCGATTTTGGTGGGGGCTTCCACACAATACAGTTCAGTTAAGGAAATCTATCTGTTAAGGCAGGCAGGGGGGGCAGGGGAAGCTGGCGTTGCAGGGGGAGAGAAAAAAGCTTAACTCAACTGTATTGGGCTTCCACAAGATAATTCGGCTACTGCTGTGCGTAGGCTCTTTGCTTTAAAGACGGCAGGTCATTCCGTTTTATTTAATATGTGAGAGCCTTCTGCTGTTTTAGATAAATAACTGACTCTGCATTTTACAGCATTTTATTAGACGGGGAGTAGGGAGTGGTGTAGTTCAATTACTTGAAAAGCGCTGTAATATGCGATCGCTCTGGTAACGTAGTAGATAAAATCAGCCTACCTGAACTCTCATAGTATGACTAACATTCAGATTTCCTTGCCTGAGTCAATGAAAGTCTTTGTCGAGGAACAAGTAGCTAAGGGCGGTTATAGTTCAGCTAGTGAATATCTTCAAGAGCTAATCTTTCAAGACCAACAGCGCAAAGGTCAAGAAGAAAAACACCCTCAATTGATGGCGAAGCTTCAGACACAAGGTCAACTGAATAATGAGGAGTTTGAACTAATTGCAGATAAGTTAGCTGACGAATTTGCGCTATGTGTTGGGTTTACTTTACCAGTGCTGTCAGATTATGCTGTGACTCGTGAGAGTATTTACGAGGATCATCTTCTATAGCTTGGCATATTGCATTATTCATATCCTCAAGCTTTGGGGCTACCACGCACTACGCCTACGCATTAGTTGACGATAGAGTAATCAAGCCTCATCTACTGAAAGCTAAGTACAGTTTTGCATAAAAGCGTAGTGTTTTTAATGTAGGAGAACACAATGCCATTGTCAGGCGACACAATGCCATTGTCAGGCGACACAATGCCATTGTCAGGCAACACAATGCCATTGTCAGGCAACACAATGCCATTGTCAGGCGACACAATGCCATTGTCAGGCGACACAATGCCATTGTCAGGCGACACAATGCCATTGTCAGGCGACACAATGCCATTGCAGGGGATTGCCAAATTTAATTCGCTACGAATTAAAGAAATGCTGTACTAAGAACTAGGAAACTCTAACTCACCGCTTCCCCGTCCTAACTGCGCCGTCTGGGGTGGTAGATGTAGCTCCAACCAATCTTCCAAATCAGCCAGTACCTCGCGGTAGTTTAGGTCACACTGAATTTCGTGATAGGCTCCCGGATACTCGATTCTCAGCTTATCTGTGCAGTTTACCCGTTGGTAAAAGATGTCACTTCCCACAGGGAAAGCCACTCGGTCTGCACCACCGTGGAGAATCAACAATGGTAATTCCCAATCAGTTGCGTGAGCATTAATCCAATCAACCGTTGCAAAGAATTCTGTAGCCAGACGGGCAGTAGCAAGAGTATGTCGCAGTGTATCCTGAGCGGATGCGGCTAAAACCTGCTGATCTCGTGAACCAGCGCTCAGGTCAATGCCTGTATTCAGGGTAAAACGCGGCCACACCCGTGAGAGCATTTTTCCTAAAAGCACCCGAATAGGTGAAACCCCAACTTTCCCCAAGCTTGGCGCTAGAGCGATCGCACCTTGCAAAACTGATGCTTGTCGAGGATGGCGCAGAATATAATCTAAGACAATCACCCCGCCTAAACTATGACCCAAAAGAAAAATTGGGCATCCAGGATTCTGAGTCTGAATTAACTGTAAAAAGGCTCCTAAATCTTCGCAAAACTCACTCCAAGCGTTGATATAGCCTCGCTGACCTGATGAGCGTCCATGACCACGCAAATCTAAGGCGTAGACACCATATTGTTTGGGTATCAAATGCTGAACTATATTATTGTAGCGATCGCTATGCCCTCCGAGTCCATGCACAATGGCTAATATTGCGCGTACTTTACCCTCTAGATGCCAGCTTTGGTAATACAGGTCAAGTCCTCCAACACCCTGAAATGTGCCTTCTCTACGAGACACAAGGCGATCGCTATGGTCAATCATAGGGTTAGTTTTTTACATATTTTCCCAGCAAGCTACTAACATGTCAACTAATTATTAATAACCAACAGGAGCCAAATTGTTACGTTATTTCCTCAATCACATGTTGTGGTGAGGGTTTATTGCTCTAAAAAGTTTGTAACTTTGAAATTTGATGTTCCCTCCCAACAGTGATTTAGAAATGCGTTTACCTGAGCATCTGCTGAGTCAGCCGATTGTCTAGAAGCGTTAAATTGCACTGCTGTCACAATGTATTCAAAGATAATTACAAACTGCTTTTGGGGTGAAATTCTTTCGACTACAATTGTTTCACCTATCTTAGGAATTTGAGGCACATTCACCACAAATGTCTCAATTTTCGGTTTATCTAGTGGATTTTTGAAATTGAAATATTTACAGTAAACAAGAATTTTCACTTAGACAACCACCAATAACATTATAGATAATCCAAATTATCCTTTAATTAAAAAATTGTAAATATTATAATAGTTTATTAAAAAATCTCTACCAACTTATACAAATTATCTAAAATCAGGCTACAACAAGATGTAAACCTATAAAACCAGATATAATTTAAGGAATCTTAATTACGAATTACGTTAGCGACGTAGGAGCGTCATTACGAATTACGAATTATTTCCCCTGCCATAGTTGCCGTAACGACTGAAAAATCTTTACAAATCTCTCTTCTAGCCAGAGCATAACATAATCAACCCATTCCAGAAGTTGCTCTAAGGGGTGCTTTTCGTAACCTGTTGAAGTTGCTTTGGTTTCTATCCAGTCTGGCTGCGCCTCAACTTGACTGCTTTGGCGAAATTGCTGGTGTAAAATTTCCCCTTTACGACTCTCGCTTTTAGTTTGGGAAATGCTGGTTCGGGTTTGTTTTGCAGAGGCAACTTTTCCAGATGTTTTTTGACTTCTTCGCACCAAACCAGATCCAACTTTAGGTTGTTTTACAGTCAAATTATTTTGTGGAAAATGTCCTACTGATAAACTTGAGGCTAAAGCAGGATTTGTCCTCCCAGAAAGTGTAACTGGGTTTTGGGCAATGGTTTCGGTGTCGCCAAATAAATCATTCCATGTTAGCCAAAGATCATTTGTTAAATCCTCTTTTTCCAACTGACGGCTTTTGGACAAAGACTTTCTAAGGCGTGATGATAATATTTTACCTTGCGATCGCTCATTACTAGTTGTTGACTCAAGTGTTTTTCTATTCCCAACACCAAAAAAGTAATTAAGTGCTGCCTCAATCAAAGCCTGAATATTCAGTGTATGAGTTTCTAAACCGTCAGCATTGGCTGTAATTTCTCCCCTATCGGCTAATTGTTCTTTGCCATAAAGAAATATATTTAACTGAGTTTGGGCAACTTGGACAATTTCTTGGCTACGTTCTTGCACAGGTACTAAAGCATTTGATTCCAATTTAGCAAAGGCTATATCTAGAAATGCTAATAATCTATCTGTATTAAGTAAATCTTTTGGTATACCCTCGGCTAAAACTGAATTTTTAGCTGTATTTCCATCAGCGAGTTTTGCTAATAAACGGTCAATTTGTGGTAATAGCTCCGTTTCTTTTTTAGCTATAATCAACCGCCACGACTTCCAGTAATTAGCAACTTCGTTAATAATTCGGTCTTCTAATTTTGCTTGCTGCTGGGGTGTCAAAATATCTATAATTTCATTGTCGGCAGTAACAAGTACTAAACTACGATCCATCAACTTTGTGGCAATTCCCCGCACTACTGAAATATGCTGATTGAGAGGATTTTCTAGCTGTAAAGGGTTGAGACTTCCGGTCTGATTCTCAGTAATATTTGATAATTGAGTAAAATTAGCATTATTTGTGGACTTATTATCAGCGAATTTCAGCCGTAAAACTCCCAATAAAGCCAAGGGTTTGAAAAATTCAACTGTTTTTGCAGGAGTAGAAGCAGCTTCATTTGATGACAGATAATTGACTGCCTCTAGTACATGTTGAATGGGACTATCAACATTTGGAATTTCGGGCTGGAAATCGGTATCATTTGGTTGTAACTTTAGTCTAGTTTGTGGTTCTTTGGTCTGTAGCGTTTTCTTAGATGATTCAGATGATTGAAACAGTAGATACACTGGGTAAAGTAGTACCTCTACACCCCACTTAGTAGCAACTTGCAAATGCCGGAAGGTGTGTTCCCACTGTTGTGTCACCCGCCGAGATTGCTGGTGGACAAAGTTAAATAGTCTGCTTTGATAACGACCAGAGGAACCAGAAGACATAGTAGTAATTTTTTAGTTCAAGTCTTGTTCAGTTGTGAGACTCGCGCCAAACAATAAAAAACGACCAACACCTCATCATAGCGAATATATGACCCCGACTGTCTCTCAATCCCAGACCAAATTCATCTCACAAGCAATTGAGCAACTGCGCTCTTTTTGTCAAGTTAATCTTCAGTCTACTTGGTTATACCAGGAATCTGACCTGATTATTACTGATGTTGTAGCTGCTGATTTGTCTCATTGGCAACCTGTCCAGTTGAATGCTAAAGAACATATTGCTTGGACGGGCGGGAAAAAAGTGCTATGGCTAGTGCAAAAATTGGTGGTTCCCCAAGATTTACAGGGCTATTCCTTAGCTGGGTTATCTTTGCGGCTGGCGCTGGTTTGGTGGGCAGATTCTGCTGAGATTTATGTGAATGGGGAGTTAGTGCTGGAGGGTGATTTATTTGATTGTTCGCCTAGAGTGCTTCTGGGTCAAGAGGTGACGCCAGGGGAAGAGTTTATTGTGGCTTTGCGGTTAGTGAGTCCGGGACATTGTGATGGTGCTTTAGTGCGATCGCTCCTAGTTTATGAGTCTACTGTTGATAATAATCCCGATCCGGGTTTTGTGGCTGATGAGTTAGCTGTGGTGCAACTTTATTTGGAAAAGTTTGCACCACAGAGGTTGGATGTTTTGGCGGCGATGGTGGGGGAGGTTACGAACCGCCAAGACGCCAAGGACACGGAGGAAGAGAAGGGAGAGTTGGTAAACTCGTTTTTGTCTCTACGTCAAAACCTAATTCAATCCGACATCTTAGCCCCTCTTTTTAAGGGTTGGGGGGATCAAAAAACTAAAATTTTCTTGTTGGGTCATGCTCATTTAGATTTAGCATGGTTATGGCCTGTGAGTGAAACTTGGAATGCGGCGCAAAACACTTTTGAGTCGGTTTTAAAGTTGCAAGAAGATTTTCCTGAGTTAATTTTCTGTCATTCGACTCCCGCACTTTATGTTTGGATTGAAGAACATCGCCCGGATTTATTTAGGGCAATTCAAGCACAGGTAATTGCTGGACGTTGGGAAGTTGTGGGCGGAATGTGGGTGGAACCAGAACTCAACTTGATTGCTGGTGAATCAATAGTCCGTCAGCTATTGTATGGTCAGCGCTATATCCAGGAAAAATTTGGTAAGCTTTCAACTGTGGTATGGGTTCCAGATTCTTTTGGTTTCTGTGCAACTTTACCGCAGTTTTTCGCCAATGCCGGAATTGAGTATTTTGTCACCCAGAAATTGCGGTGGAATGATACTACTAAATTTGATTATGGGGCTTTTTGGTGGCGATCGCCTGACGGTAGCGAAGTCTTTAGTTTGATGTCTGCACCCATAGGTGAAAGCATTGACCCAGTTAAAATGGCATCCTACGCTCTTGAATGGCAAACCCAAACTGGTTTACCACAATCCCTCTGGCTTCCCGGTGTCGGCGACCACGGCGGCGGCCCCACCCGTGATATGTTAGAAACCGCCCAACGCTGGCAAAAGTCTCCTTTTTTCCCAGACTTAGAATTCATAACGTCTGAAAAGTATTTACAGCAAATCCAATCAGAATTCAGGAGTCAGAATTCAGGAGTCAAGAGTTATTATTCTCCCCCTGCTTCCCCTGCTTCCCCTGCTTCCTCATCCCCCTCATCCCCCTCATCCCCCTCATTCCCTACTTGGAATGACGAACTATACCTCGAATTCCATCGCGGTTGCTACACTACCCACGCAGATCAAAAACGTTGGAATCGTCGTTGTGAAAATTTATTGTATGAAGCTGAACTATTTGCTACTTTGGCAACTGTAAGCTGTGGTGTGACATATCCTAAAGCAGAAATCGAAGCAGCTTGGAAGCAGGTGTTATTTCAACAGTTTCACGATATTTTACCTGGTTCTTCAATTACCCAAGTTTACACGGATGCGTTACCCCAATGGCAGCAAGTGGAACAAATGGGAACGAAGATATTACAAGAATCACTTTTAGCGATCGCATCTCACATTACCCTATCAGAACCACCAAAACCCGGTAGTTTGCCTATTTTCGTTTTCAATTCTCTCAATTGGCAACGTTCTGAAGTAGTCTCTGTAGCTTTACCCACGCCAGAGGAATGGCAGATTTACGATACTTCTGGAAAGCAGCTTGTCTCCCAATTATCTAAACCATCAACCCTACTATTTCTCGCCACCGAAATTCCACCCGTAGGCTACTGCATATTTTGGCTTTCTCCCTCATCCCCCTCATCCCCCTCATCCCCCTCATCCCCCCCACTCCTCCCAGACTGGATTTTAGAAAATGAATTCCTGCGAGTTGTTATAGATCTTGATACTGGAGATTTATCAAGTGTTTTTGATAAAACTTATCAACGAGAAATTTTGAGTGGCGCGGGGAATCAACTACAAGCTTTTAAAGACAGTGGTCAATATTGGGATGCTTGGAATATAGACCCTAATTACGCTCAACATCCCTTACCCTCAACAAATCTTCTATCTATTCAATGGTTAGAACAAGGCCCAGTGCAAAGTCGTGTGCGCGTGGTGCGTCAGTTGGGTGAATCGGAATTTTGCCAAGACTATATTCTGCCAGCTGGTTCACCTCTGCTGAAAATAGCTACTACTGTAAACTGGGAAGAAAATCATGTATTAGTGAAAGCTGCTTTTCCTTTGAATGTTGAAGCAGACTTTGCTACTTATGAAATTCCCTGTGGCGCAATTCGCCGTCCAACTAAACCGCAAACCCCCGCAGAACAAGCAAAATGGGAAGTTCCCGCCTTGCGTTGGGCTGATTTGACAGGAGAAACACAGGAGGATATTCACGGAGTTAGTTTGCTGAATGATTGTAAATACGGTTACGACAGCAAACCAAATCAACTCCGTTTAACACTGCTACGCAGCCCTAATTGGCCAGACTCAGAGGCTGATAGAGGTTTTCACCAGTTCACCTATACCTTGTATCCTCATGCTGGTAGCTGGGAATCAGCCCATACAGTACAGCGTGGCTATGAATTGAATATACCGTTGCAAGTGATATTGAATCCCGTTAATCAAAACCCACAGAAAAATTCTCTCCTCTTTGCTAGCAAAGAGAGGTTGGGGGTGAGGTTCCTAGATTTATCAGCTGAAAATTTAATCTTGATGGCCTTCAAGCCATCAGAGGATGACCCACAGCAGTTAATTCTGCGGTGTTATGAATGTCACGGAGAAACAGCCGAGTTATCTTGGCAAAGTGATTTAGGGTTAAATCTAGGGGATACGGTAGATTTATTAGAGCGTTCCTCTACTACTGAATTCTCATCTGAGCAACAAATCTTGACAATACAGCCTTGGAAAATCGCCAGTTTTAAGGTGATACCAGCGATTAATCCCAGGCTGAAGTGAGCCACTATTGCTATGTCAGTGGTCAGTTGTGGTTTTCCACAGACCATTGACAAATGACAAATGACAAATGACAAATGACTCTTTTAATCTTCGTGATCATCAAAGGGATCGTTCAATTGCTTGCTAGGAGGGCCAAAGGAGGTATAAATCGAAATTCCGGTGATGGCAACCACCACGGCAGCTACAGAAATGCTAAGAACTATTGCGGGTTCCATAATTGAGGAATAGATGATGAGTGCTATTCTTATAGAATATTACAGAAGATTAAAAAAAGCTTTGGCAAGTAATATTAGGTGAACTATGGCACAAAGGACTAGGTTGGGAGATATCCTGAAACCACTGAACTCTGAGTATGGGAAAGTGGCTCCAGGTTGGGGTACTACCCCTGTGATGGCTGTTTTTATTTTGCTATTTTTCGTGTTTCTGCTGATTATTCTGCAACTTTACAATAAAACATTGTTGGTTCAGGATGTAGTGGTCGATTGGCGGAGTTTAGGACGCTAAAGGATACACAGCTATCAAGTTTGGATAACAAGTTATGTTACACCCGGTTCTTCCGGGTTTTTTTATGAATTGTGATTTGCTACTGGAGAAGAATTCAGTACTTAGAGTTCCGAGTTCGCTGTTAGACAGATTAGATATAGCAATCGACTGCTTTTTGAAAAAATCTAAGTACAGCTTTGCGTAAAATCGTAGCGTTTTTAATCCAAGGGGACGCATTAGCATTGTTACCCGATGCATTGGCATTGTCGCCCGATGCATTAGCATTGTTACCCGATGCATTGGCATTGTCGCCCGATGCATTAGCATTGTTACCCGATGCATTAGCATTGTTACCCGATGCATTGGCATTGTTACCCGATGCATTGGCATTGATTTTATTACAGCTATTTTCAGGTAAATAGACCACGCGGTAGGGGCACAGCATTGCTCATTGGTGTCAACTTAACGTAAAAGTCATGTCCCGCAAGGAACTGAAGTTCCTTGCTAATAGCGAAAGTCATCTGAAGATGACTAAATATAGCCAAAAATCTTTAGTCTACTTCAGTAGAGTTTAGCTGAAAGCCAAAGAACTTTAGTTCTAGGCGGGTGAGGAAGGCAACAGTTAAGCTATCTATAGCTTAAGTTGACACGTATGAGCATTGCTGTGCCCCTACGATAGATGTGGTCAAATACATGAAAACTGCTGTAAGGAACAACTCAAAGCGAAAAAGTATGTTGGCTACGTTGATGATTTTGCTCTATGTCCTTTGACAACCTCTGCAAACTTTTGTCCGAAAAACATCCTGCTACCTTTGCCAGTTGGGTATTAGGTACACCGCAAACTGCTGTTACAGTCCTCAAAACTGAATTGAGTATTGAACCAATTCGTGCTGATTACGTCACATTCCTACAACTACAAGAACGCATTCTCCACCTGGAATTTCAAACTAAGTACAACATTTCATTAATTCGTAGCGAATTAAATTTGGCAATACTCTGCAATGCCAATGCGTCGGCTTACATTGTTAATGCGTTCCCCTGCATTAAAAACGCTACGCTTTTATGCAAAACTGCACTAAGCTTGAATCTACACCACCCAACCCCAAGCCTTGTTGCAACAAGTGGTGGAACAAGTGAATCAACTTGAGCGAAGACAACGACTAGAAATTTCCACCTACACTCAAATCTTAGCGGGGTTAAAATACGAAAAGGACTTGATTCGACAATTGTTTCGGGAGCGTATGATGCGCGAATCGGTGATTTATCAGGAAATTCTCGCTGAAGGAGAACAACGAGCGCAACAACGCGAACGATCGCTCATTGTTCGTCAACTAACTCGGCGCGTAGGAGAATTACCCCAAGAGGTGCGTGAGCGAATTGAAACTCTCGACCTAGAGCAATTAGAAAATCTTGGTGAAGCTTTGTTAGATTTTCAGGCGATCGCAGATTTAGAAACTTGGTTTAATACATTAGACATCTCCGAAAATGAATGTAGAGACGTTGCATTGCAACGTCTCTACAAGGGTTTCAGGTAACGCATAATTAATTTCTGGAGATGTCTATTAGAGCAGAGGGACGAATAATAATAATATGTAAGTCTATGTAGTGGTTTTAGAGTTTATAGGAGATAAAAAATGAATATATTTGGTATCGGTCTGCCGGAAATGGCTGTAATTATGGTAGTGGCGCTGTTAATCTTTGGCCCAAAGAAGCTGCCAGAAATTGGTCGAAGTGTGGGCAAAACAATTCGTAGTTTCCAAGAAGCTTCTAAAGATTTCCAAAATGAGTTTCAAAAAGAAGCAGAACACTTAGAAGAAGCTGTAAAAACTACTGCTGAATTGGAACCTAAGCAAATCCACGCTGCTAAATCTGAGCAGGATACCGCTAGTTCTTCCCAACCTAGCTAGTACCGCTACGCAAAAGTCAAAAGTCACGCATTCAAAAGTCAAAAGTCACGAATGCTTTAATTCTGGGCTTTTTGGCTCTAATGAAATAGTAGGTTTATTTCCGCCTTTACTAGGAGAATGCTAGATATCAATTGACTATAGGCAAAATGACAGAAGCTGTTACGCAACCAGCTTTGGTGATTCCCCAGCTAATTGTCGGGTTGGGGAATCCAGAAAGCAAGTACGACCAAACACGTCATAATATCGGCTTTGCTGCTGTAGAAACTCTCTCCCGTTCTTGGCGCATTCCCTTAGCAGAAAACCGCAAGTTTCAGGGTGAGTATGGCGAGGGTATGGCTTCAGGTGGAGGTAAGATTCGCTTGCTGAAGCCGTTAACTTATATGAATCGCTCAGGACAAGCAATACAAGCGGTAACAAGTTGGTATAAATTGCCGCCTGAATCAGTGCTGGTGATTTATGACGATATGGATTTGCCCTTGGGAAAAACTCGTCTGCGCTTGTCTGGTTCGGCTGGGGGACATAACGGTATGAAAAGTGCGATCGCACATCTTAGTACCCAAAACTTTCCCCGTTTGCGAATCGGTATTGGTAAACCTAAAGGTGCAGCTAATAACGATGATTCTGATGCTGTTTCTCATGTGCTGGGGCGATTTTCTGCGCCCGAAAATCAGCAGATGTCTCTTGTACTTCAGTTTGTGGTTGAGTGTATTGAACTAAGCCTCAATTCGGGAGTAGAAAAGGCGATGAATGTTTGTAATAGCCGCACCATTTATAATTCTGAATCTTAGGGTTGGATGAATA
>NZ_JAIVFR010000002.1 GCF_020829685.1 Nostoc sp. CHAB 5715
GGGGATAGAGCGCGAAGCGGACTATCAATGTCAAAGCAACGATCGCCAATCCGTAGCTAGGCACAATACCATAGAAAAAATCTATGATTGGTAGCATCACGTTGTTCGAGAGAAAGCCGATACCAAACATCTACATGCAATTCTGGCTTGGTAGAGCCAATGGTCATAACAACTTGACCGTTGCAGTAAACTTTAGCATCTGGATACCACTTGGGGTGAATATCAGCTTTAGCCATTGTTCTTTTTGTGATGAATCTATAATCAATTATAACTTTCAGGTTTCAATTGGAGCTAGGGAGTGGGGAGTGGGGAGTGGGGAGTGGGGAGATGATGGAGTAGCGGGAGATGAGGGAGATGAGGGAGATGAGGAAGTGGGAGAAACCAATGCCCCATGCCCCATGCCCCATGCCCACTTGCCCTGAGCGAAGCCGAAGGGATGCCCCATGCCCAATTCCCTAACGCTTAGAATACTGAGGCGCTTTCCGAGCTTTATGTAAACCATATTTCTTCCGCTCTTTTGCTCTCGGATCGCGAGTCAAATAACCTTCAGTTTTCAAAGGTGGGCGGTTGTCTGGGTCTAGTTGGCACAAAGCACGAGCAACTCCCAAACGAACAGAATCAGCCTGTCCGGTCAAGCCGCCGCCTTCTGCTTTCACCAAAATGTCATATTCATTTTCTAGTCCCAGAGTTTCCAGGGGTGCTTTAATCACTCCCAGGTAGTTGGGGTTGAATTGGAAATACAAGGTTCCATCTTTACCGTTGACAATCAGTTGACCGGTGCCTGGAACTAAACGTACCCGTGCTACTGCGTTCTTACGACGACCAGTACCCCAGTATACGGCGCGACCGCTATTAGCATCTGCTACTACCATTAATTTTCTTCTCCAGGAATTGTACTAATTTGTAGTTCTTTGGGTTTTTGGGCATCGTGGGGATGCGTAGGCCCAGCGTAAACTTTCAGCTTGGTGAACAACTGCTTACCCAGGCTATTTTTAGGTAACATACCTTTAACAGCTTGTTCTAAAATCCGCTCTGGTATGCGTTGTTGCAGTTTAGCGAAAGTTTCGGTTTTCATCCCACCGGGACGACCAGAATGGCGACGGTAAAGCTTTTGAGTGCGCTTTTTGCCTGTGACTGCGACTTTCTCGGCATTGATGACGATTACGAAGTCACCTGTATCTAGGTGGGGTGTATATTCGGGTTTCTTTTTGCCTCTCAATACCTGGGCGATTTCGCTGGCGAGGCGACCGAGGCGTTTATCGGTGGCATCTACTATGTACCACTCACGCTCAAGGGAAGCTTGAGAAGGAAGGTATGTTTTACTAGTTGTCATTTGTCATTTGTCCTTTGTCATTTTTAATTTGTCATTAGTCAATTGTCTTTTGTCATTTGTCCTTTGTCAGTTGTCCTTTGTTATTCAACGCGATATACAACTTGTTCTTGAAACCTCACTTCCATTCCTCTCTCCGTGTTGGAGAGAGGCTTTGATTCTTGCTCCCCAACGCTAGTAGGGAAAGGGTTGGGGGTTAGGTTTGAGAGTAAAGTTGCACCAGCGTTATTCACTAATGACCATTGTACAGACGCGATTAATCGCGTCTGTACTGACCAATGACTAATGACTCTTGACTAGTGACGAACTTGGGCAAGGTGTCGTACCAAATCTCTTTTGGAAAGGGAAAATCTGGATAGCCAACTCGCAACAAGCATAAGCCTTGAGGCGGTGCGGCGTGTTTCACTTCTTCTCGACGTTGTTCTTTCCAGAGTTCGGTGAAGCTAGAAAGTGTCTGTTGTCCAGAACCTACTTGTACCAGCATCCCGACCAACAGCCGTACCATGCCATACAAAAATCCATCTGCCTGTATTTCAATATGGATAAATGGCCCACTGCGACGACACTCTGCTGCTTGTACCTCTACCCAGGAATGCGATCGCTTTGAGCCTGCACGGTGAAAAGCAGCTAAGTGATGCTTTCCCAAGAGGGGTTTCAGGCCAGCTTGGATTAAAGATTCATCCAGGGGTGCATAATAATAATGCCAACTGAAGGGTCTTACAAACAAGTTAAGCCGATCTTCAGTGTATATTGTGTAGCGATACCGTCGATAGGCTGCACTAAAGCGAGCGTGCCAACGGTTATCTACACTAGCTGAAGCCCTGATTAATATATCTGGCGGCAGATAGCTGTTGAGGATTGTTGCCCACTTATGAGGCGGAATTAAACCTGTTGCTTCAAAATGGGCTACTTGAGCAGCAGCGTGAACTCCAGAATCGGTTCGTCCGGCACCGTGTAATGTTACATGATACCCAAGAATAGTAGCGATCGCTATTTCAATCTCTTCTTGGACTGTCCGTTGTTTTTTTTGCCGTTGCCAGCCATGAAAATGAGTGCCCAGGTATTGGATTACCAAGGCTACTCGATGAGTTTGTGTAGGCTGGTGGCTTTCTAACATACAGATTTTGTCCTTTGTCATTTGTCTTTCGTCCTTTGTCCAAAGTCAGTTGTCCTTTGTTATTCACTAATGACTAATGACTAATGACTAATGACTAATGACTAATGACTTAAACCAATTCAATTATTGCCATTTTTGCATTATCACCCCGACGCGGTACGGTATGCAGGATGCGGGTATAACCGCCCTGGCGATCGCCATATCGAGTTGGAGCTTGCTCAAATAGAGCGTGAACCAGTTGTTTGTCGAAGATATAGCCAAGAGCTTCCCGGCGTGCTGCCAAGGAGCCATTTTTAGCTAGGGTAATCATTTTTTCCACTTCACTTCGCAGAACTTTCGCTCTAATTAAAGTGGTGGTGATCTTACCATGACGGATCAGTTCGGTGGTGAGCGATCGCAGTAAAGCACGGCGTTGATCGGCTGGTTTACTGAGTTTTTTGACGCGACAACGGTGACGCATAATTATGCACTATGAGTTATGAACGGTTTTTCTTAAGGGTGTTTAGAGCCTCTTTCCATTGGCAGGGTGATGCCCAAGCGTCGCTGCAAAGCTTCCACAACCTCTTCTGCTGACTTCTGCCCAAAGTTCTTAATTTCTAAGAGGTCTTCTTGGGTATAATCCAACAAATCTGCCACAGAGTTAACTTGCGCCCGTTTGAGACAGTTATATGCCCGCACAGAAAGTTGCAACTCTTCGATGGGTATCTGGGCAGTTGGATCGTCTGGAATCTCCGAACCTGTGTCTGTTGGTTCTAGGGAGATGTCTTTCAAGGGGTTGAATAAATCTACCAAGATTCCAGCAGCCGAGGATAGTGCTTCTTGGGGAGAAATACTGCCATTTGTCCAAACTTCCAACAGCAGTCGGTCTTTTGGAATCAAGCCTTCCCCACGAGATTCTTCAACACTGTAGTTGACTTTTCGCACCGGCATAAATATTGAGTCGATTTGCAGAAAGTCCAACGATGTGGCTTCCTCACGTCCTCGCTCTACGGTGCGATAGCCTTTGCCTTTCTCGATCCGAAATTCCATTTCCAGCTTTCCACCCTCAGCGATGGTGGCTACATACTGAGTCTGATCGATGACTTCTACTTCACTGGGCAAATCAAAATGCGCCGCAGTGATTGTTGCTGGGCCGCTAACGAGTAATCTACCAATCTGGGGCTGCGAGGAATAGTTTTTTAGGATAACTTCCTTCATTCTCATGAGGATTTCCAGTACATCTTCCCGCACGCCCGGAACTGTAGCAAACTCGTGTGAAACGCCTGCAATCCGCACTGCTGTAACTGCTGTACCTTCTAGGTTGGAAAGTAAAACTCGCCGCAGTGCGTTGCCAACCGTTGTTCCTTGACCACGATCTAGAGGTTCCAGAACAAATTTACTGTAATGGTTCCGACTTTCTTCAGTATTAGACTCTACACATTCAATTTGAAACTGCGCCACGGATGAGCCTCCCTTTTTCTAAGGTGCTGCTAGCAGACAAATCAATTGCCTCCTGAATTGACTAAGAATTTTAGATTTTAGATTTTAGATTTTAGATTTTTTGGCTCATGCCCCGCCCCGCAGAATTTTAGATAATGGAATTGCCGATTTGAGATTGAAAGATTTTCCTAATCGAAAATCCAAATAAAATCTAAAATTTAAGTGGACAGAACAAATCCAAAATCTCCAATTTAAAATCCTCAAGCCCCGTGCCCTCATGGTCGGGTTCAATCCAAAATCGGAAATCCAAAATCCAAAATTGGTTGACTTTATGTCCTGTAGATTATAGGTATATCAAACTACTACTATAAAATTACCGTATAGTTTGACACTCCCCTTGAGCTTGCAGGCGCTAATAATATTTTGGGTTCCCAAAGTTTAATAGCTTTCCCTCCGGGAAATCTGACGCGCTTTTGGTCGCCTAAGCTTTCACCTAATGACAATTTGCACGTTAGACGCCCAAGCAGTCATCGTAAGTAAGTTTATTTACTTTGGTTGTAGCTTGTCTTACTCAATGCCCAAGTCTTGGTGTTTAAACTCGACGGCGCTTGGGTGGACGGCAACCATTGTGAGGAATGGGGGTAATATCCCGAATGAGTGTAATTTCCAGTCCTGCTCCTTGAAGCGCCCGGATAGCGGTTTCTCTACCTGCTCCTGGCCCACTGACCATTACCTCAATTTGGCGCATTCCTTGATCGATGGCTCTACGGGCTGCACTTTCAGCAGCAGTTTGCGCTGCAAAGGGAGTTCCCTTTTTTGCTCCCTTAAAACCGCTAGAACCAGCACTAGCCCAGGAAATGACATCTCCATTTTGATCGGTAATGGTGACAATGCTATTGTTGAAAGTAGACTGGATGTAGGCCATCCCACTGGGTACATTCCGTTTCTGTTTCTTGCTCCCGGTTTTTTTAGTTGGTTGTCTCGCCATACTTGTTTAGTTGATTTAAGGTAAAACTTGCTCGGATTAGCAAGCGTTGCAAAATTATTTCCCTGGAGCCTTCTTCTTCCCAGCCACTGTCTGCCTTCTGCCTCGACGGGTTCTGGCATTGGTGCGAGTTCTTTGTCCTCTGACTGGTAAGCCCATGCGATGACGACGACCTCTGTAGGTACCAATGTCAACTAAGCGCTTGATGTTCAAAGACTCCAAGCGCCGCAAGTCGCCTTCAACTTGATAGTTGGTTTCTATTTCCCCTCGTAGGGCTGTCACATCGGCATCACTTAAGTCCTTAACGCGAGTGTCTGGGTTCACACCAGTAGCCGCTATAATTTCTTGAGAACGTGATAAACCAATTCCGTAGATGTAAGTCAGACCGATCTCGACGCGCTTATCGCGTGGAAGGTCTACTCCGGCAATACGTGCCACAATGAACTCTCCCTATTGTTCTCGCAATTACTGTTGGTTGGAAAAACGTGATTAATCGCGTTTTTTCGTTTTAATGATGAGATGCGTCCTACAACTGGCTCTGTTGGTAAGAGTGTTATCCTTGACGTTGCTTGTGCTTGGGGTTCACGCAGATCACCATCACGCGACCACGACGTTTGATCACGTTACACTTTTCACAAATTTTCTTGACTGAGGCTCTAACTTTCATGCCTTTTATTTTTTGACTCCAAATATAAAATTATAGCATTTCTAGGAAAATTAATCCAGTTCAATGACTAGCAAACAGCCAAAAAAATGGTTTTATGGTAAAATTCTCTACATATACTTACTTCTTTCGTAGTCGATAGGTAATTCTGCCTTTGGTCAAGTCGTAAGGAGTTAACTCTACCTTGACGCGATCGCCGGGCAAAATCTTGATATAATTGCGGCGAATCTTGCCGGAAATGTGAGCTAGCACGTTAAAGCCATTGTCCAAGTCAACGCGAAACATCGCATTGGGCAGGGACTCTGTAACCGTGCCTTCCATTTCAATCAAATCTTGCTTAGACAATTTGTTTTTTCCTCAACTCAACAATTTCGTGTTCAGTTGCAGCACTTTATCTGCAAGAGAACACACTTTAAGAAATATATCAACAGTTTATTAATATATCTTAGCTAAAATTGATCTGTTTCTTGGGAGGGGGCATTGGGCATCCCTTCGGCTTCGCTCAGGGCAAGTGGGCATTGGGCATCCCTTCGGCTTCGCTCAGGGCAAGTGGGCATTGGGCATCCCTTCGGCTTCGCTCAGGGCAAATGGGCATGGTTATTTTCCTTTTCCCCCTCATCCCCCTCATCCCCCTCATCTCCCTCATCCCCCTCATCCCCCTCATCTCCCCTCATCCCCCTCATCCTCAAGGATTACCTTTTGCAGTTCACCAGTGACATCTTCTTGGGACTGATTGCCATTGACTGTTAGGAGTTTTTTGCGATCGCCGTAATAATCAATTAAAGGTGCAGTTTCAGCGCGGTACACTTCTAAACGACGACGAATCACTTCTTCAGTATCATCTTTTCGTCCTCTAGCTAGCAAACGTGCGATCACAACTTCATCTGGTACATCTAGATTGACTACCCTTTCGCCACTCTGATGTATTTCTTCCAGTAACTTCTCCAGAAAACCTGCTTGGGTCACTTTGCGGGGAAAACCATCAAGAATCCAACCATTTTTGGCATCTGGTTGACTAAGGCGCTCCTGTACCAAGTCCTGCACTAGCTGATCGGGTACTAACTCGCCGCTATCAACATAAGCTTGAGCCTTGATTCCCAAATGAGTTTGCTCTTTCATGGCTTGTCTTAATATTTCACCAGTAGAAATATGGGGAATATTCAAGTGTTCAGCCAAAGTTTGAGCTTGTGTTCCTTTACCCGCTCCAGGTGGCCCCAAGAAGATTAATCGCGTCACTATTATTTCACCATTCCTTCATAGCGCTGAGAGATGACATAAGTCTGGACTTGTTTGGCTGTCTCAATTGCCACACCAACTAAAATTAACAAAGAGGTAGCACCTATTCCCTGGAAAGTTTTCACATTCAAAGCACTTTCTACAGCGGTAGGGATAATCGCAACCAAGCCCAAAAAGAGCGCACCCAAAAAAGTGAGTCGGTTGGATACGCGTTCGATATACTCGCTAGTTGCCTTGCCGGGACGAATTCCAGGAATACTAGAACCCATTTTCTTCAAGTTTTGCGCCACGTCTACTGGGTTGAGAATCAACGAAGAATAGAAGTAGCTGAAGAAAATGATGGAAATCATGTAGACCAAGGCATAGACCCAAGAGCTAGAACCGCTTGGACTCAAATAAGTGTTAACTATATTCGCCCAATCGGCATTTTTAGTAAAATTGGCTATCAGCAGAGGCAAGCTGAGGATAGCAGCAGCAAAAATAATTGGCATCACGCCGCCTTGATTTAACCGCAGGGGCAGATAGCTACGCTGTTCTGCCAACACTCGCCGACCTACTTGGCGACGAGCCGAAATAATTGGGATGCGGCGCATTCCTTCTTGCACAATCACAATACCAACAATTGTTGCTAGGAAAACTAAGAGCAGCACTATCACACGACCCACTGTTTCCCGACCGCCGACTTGCACCAAGTCGATGGTATCACCCAAAGCTTTTGGTAATGATGCGACAATGTTGACAAAAATCAACAATGATGCACCGTTGCCAATACCACGTTCTGTAATCAGTTCTGATGCCCACATGACGAACATAGAACCAGCAGTCAGAGCGATCGCAGTTTCAGCTACGAAAATGGGCCCTGGCTTTAAGGCGAATTGCTGAAGGAATAATGCCGAAAAAGCTGTACTTTGAAGAATTGCCCAAACTACAGTGACATAGCGGGTAATTTGCGATATTTTGCGCCGACCTGCTTCGCCTTCATTTTTCTGTAAATTTTCTAGAGATGGAATCGCTGCGGTGAGCAATTGGATGATAATAGACGCATTAATGAAGGGCAAAATCCCTAAAGCAAAGACTCCCAAAGTCGAAAGTCCTCGCCCGGAAAATATATCCAATAAGCCAAATATGGAATTATTGCCTGATATGGCTTCGGCAAATCTAGGTCTATCAATGCCTGGTACGGGTAAGAAGATACCGAGGCGAACCAAAATTAAAATACCGACAGTGACAAGCAGCCTACCTCTGAGGCCAGCTGCTTGCGCCATCTGCATAAAAGTTTCTTGAGCCGTTGGGGCTTTATCTCGACTAATCATAGAGTGCTACCTTTATAGTGAACCAGGCGCTGACAGCGAGTTGGCTTGCATTTAAGTGCGCTGTTCCGGCTCACTCATAAGACTTCACAACTACCACCAGCTGCCTCAATTTTGCTACGAGCTGAACCTGTGAAAGCTGCCGCTTGTACCTTGAGCGGAGTACTCAATTCCCCATTACCTAAAATTTTCAATGGCCCCTTGACAGCAGTCAGGATACCTGCGGCTTTCAAGGAGGTCAAAGTTACTTCCGTATTAGCAGGAAGGGAGGCTAGCTTCTCTACATTAATCGTAGTGTAAATCTTCTGATTAACAATCGGAAAGCCCTTCAGCTTAGGTAAGCGGCGGTACAATGGCTGTTGACCACCTTCAAAACCTGGTCGAGTCCCGCTACCAGAACGAGATTTTTGACCTCGCATACCTAAACCAGCACTGGCACCTTGACCAGCAGAAATACCTCTGGCTACACGCCGCTTGCGTTTCTTTGAGCCTTTTTGCGGCTTAACATCATTGATTCTCATAAGTTATCAAGTTCTCATTTGTCGTTTGTCATTTGTCATTTGTCATTTGTCATTTGTCCTTTGTCATTTGTCCTTTGTCATTTACTAATGACCATGTACAGACGCGATTAATCGCGTCTCTGACTAATGACTAAATTAGATGTAGAGACTTTCAATAGGAATACCACGATCTTCCGCGACTTCAGAAAGAGTCCGCAGTGTAGATAAGGCATTGACTGCGGCTCTAGCATTATTGAGCGGATTGTTAGAGCCAAGTTGCTTGGCCAAGACGTTACGAACTCCTGCCAATTCCAGCACAGTCCGCACAGCACCACCTGCAATTACCCCAGTACCAGGTGAGGCTGGGCGCATCATTACCTTCGCACCGCCACCAACACCATCAATGGGATGGGGGATGGAGTTGGATTTGGTGATTGGGATATCAATAAGGTGTTTTTTGCCGTCGGCTACGCCTTTTTTGACCGCGCCAATTACATCTGAGGCTTTGCCTACTCCGACACCAACCTGACCGCGTTCGTTACCAACGACAACGATCGCTCGGAAGCTGAGTTTTTTACCACCTTTGACCACTTTACTTACGCGGCGGATTTGGATAACCCGCTCTTGCCAAGTGGTTTCTTCTTTTTTGGCACGCTTTGTTCTACTTTTACGCTCTGTTGCCATAATTTCTGCTCTTTTAATGTCATTTGTCCTTTGTCCTTTGTCCTTTGTCATTTGTCCTTTGTCATTTGCAAATGACCAATGACCAATGACTAATGACCAATGACTTTAGAAATCTAAACCAGCTTCGCGTGCTGCATCTGCTAACGCTTTGACACGACCATGATATAAGTTACCACCGCGATCAAAGACTACTTTGGTGATGCCTTTTTCTAGCGATCGCACTGCGATCAACTTACCAACTTGCACCGATGCGTCGCGGTTTGCACCTGACGCTAAACTAGATTTCAACTCTGGTTCTACAGTCGATGCTGCCACTATAGTTTGATGTTGAGTATCATCAATTACCTGGGCATAAATATGCTCATTAGAACGAAATACCGCTAAACGCGGACGTTCTGGGGAGCCAACAACTTTGCCACGAACGCGTCGATGACGACGGTTTTTTGATTCTCTACGAGTAAGTTTCATTTCTACTTCTTACCACCCTTACCAGTCTTACCAGCTTTCCGTCTGACCACTTCACCGGCATAGCGAATGCCTTTACCTTTGTAAGGTTCTGGTGGACGAACGGCACGAATTTTGGCGGCTGTGTTGCCTACAATTTCTTTGTCATAGCCGCTAACAATGACGTTAGTGGTACCTTCTACGGCAAACTGAATTCCTTCTGGTGGTTCAATTTGCACTTGATGGCTATAACCCATATTCAAAACTAGGTTACGCCCTTGAACTTGTGCGCGGTAACCAACACCTTGAATTTCCAAACGGCGCTGAAAACCTTGGGAAACTCCCTCGACCATGTTGGCAACTAAAGTGCGGCTCAAGCCGTGTAGCTGCTTTGAGGTACGAGTTTCATCCCGACGATTTACCTGTAATATGTCTCCCTCTTGAGAAAGTGAGACATTAGGTGTGAGAGTGCGAGAAAGTTCTCCTTTGGGCCCTTTCACCACAATATTCGCACCATCGATCGCCACTTGAACTTTGGCGGGAATAGTAATTGGACGTTTACCAATACGAGACATGACTTTTTGTCCTTTGTCCTTTGTTATTTGTCCTTTGTCCTTTGTCCTTTGTTATTTGTCTTTCACTAATGACAAATGACTAATGACCAATGACTAATGACCAATGACTACCAAACGTAACAAAGCACTTCGCCACCCAAGTTCTGACGCCGCGCTTCGCGGTCAGTCATAATGCCACTGGATGTAGAAATAATGGCAATGCCAATGCCGCCTAGTACCCTTGGTAATTCTTTTCTGTTGGAATAAACACGCAAGCCAGGCTTACTCACTCGCTTTAAGGCGGTGATCAGAGGCTGACGGTTTTTACCTTTGTATTTCAGGGAAATCACCAGATTGCGTTTTACCCCTTCTTCTGCTTCTTCGATTTCAGCAATAAAGCCTTCCTCCCGTAGTACTTTGGCAATACTCCGGGTCATTTTTGTCGCTGGCACTTGTGTAGTTTGATGCCGCGCCAGGTTGGCATTGCGGATGCGCGTCAGCATATCTGCAATTGTGTCGTTAGCCGCCATCGTTCCCTCTATAGATGAACTTATTGATCGCGAAAGGGCATTCCTAATTCTTTAAGTAAGGCGCGTCCCTCTTCGTCGTTTTTTGCTGTGGTGATGATGGAAATATCCAGACCACGCACTTGATCGATGCTGTCGTATTCGACTTCTGGAAAAATTAGCTGTTCTCTGACACCCAGAGTGTAGTTACCGCGTCCGTCAAAGCTTTTAGGGCTAACGCCGCGAAAATCTCGAATTCTGGGTAATGACAAACTAACTAGTCTGTCGAAAAAGGCATACATCCGTTCGGCTCTGAGAGTAACCATGATCCCCACAGGCATTCCTTGACGAATCTTAAAGCCAGCGATCGCCTTTTTCGCCCGTGTCACCACTGGTTTTTGACCAGTGATCACTGAAATTTCGTTTATGGATGCTTCCAGCGACTTCGCATTTTGAGCTGCTTCACCCAAACCCCGGTTAATAGTAACTTTTACCAACTTCGGTACTTGATGAACGTTGGTATATTGAAACTGATTGATCAGTTTGGGGACGATTGTCTCTTGATATAAGGTTTTGAGTCTTGTTGTCGCCATAGTTTTTTGTCCTGATATCCCTGGGCTTGGTCAGGGAACTTTTATTGTCCTTTGTCCTTTGTCCTTTGTCCTTTGTCCTTTGTCCTTTGTTATTTGTCTTTTTACTAATGACTAATGACTAATGACCAATGACTAATGACTAATGACTATTTATCCACAATCTCGCCAGTTTTCTTGAGCTTTCTGACTTTCTTGCCTTCTGAGGTAAAGGTATAACAAACACGACTGGCAACGTTTTGCTTAGTGGAATAAAGCATCACGTTGGAGCTATGAATTGGGAATTCTTGGGTGATAATCCGCCCTGATTCCCCTTCTTGCTGGGGTTTGACGTGCTTGGTTTTAATATTGACACCTTTGACAATAACTTTACTCAGTTGGGGAAGTGCCTGGATAATTTCACCAACTTTTCCTTTATCTTTGCCAGCAATCACTTGTACAGTGTCGCCAGTTTTGACGTGCATTTTGTGGAATACTTTGGGCGTACCCTGTTTGGTTGCCATTAAAGCACCTCCGGAGCCAGAGAAACGATTTTGGTAAAGTTTTTATCGCGCAGTTCCCGTGCAACTGGGCCAAAAACCCGTGTGCCTCTGGGATTACCGTCTTTGTTGATGATCACGGCGGCGTTATCATCAAAGCGAATGCTCATACCACTGTCACGATTTACAGCTTTCCGAGTCCGGACAATTACTGCTTCCACGACATCAGACTTTTTGACAGCCATGTTAGGTGTAGCATCTTTGACAACGGCGATAATTTTATCGCCGATAAAACCATAACGACGGTTGCCTCCGCCTAAAACGCGGATGCACATTAGTTTGCGGGCACCGCTATTATCTGCGACATTCAGGTAAGTCTGGGGTTGAATCACAATTATTCTCCCTTGTAATGTTGTTAGTTTCTAACAACGATGAGGTTTAAGTAGGCTTGACGTTGAGAATTTCTGTGATTTTCCAGCGCTTGGTTTTGCTCAGGGGTCTAGTTTCCTGAATGCGAACGCGATCGCCTACTTTACACTTATTTTCTTCGTCGTGAACTTTATATCGTTGGGTGTTAACCACAATTTTGCCGTACTTGGGATGAGGAGCGCGGTTTTCTATGGCTACTACCACAGTTTTTTGCATTTTATCGCTCACTACCAAGCCAACTCGTTCTTTAACTGCCATAATCTCCTACTTTTCTTCTTTAGCCAATTGACTTGCTGCCCGTTTGCGTTCTGTCTCTAGCGTCAGCAACTGGGCTAGGCGGTGTCGGGCTTGTCTGAACTGGTGGGGCTTTTCTAATTGTCTTGTAGCTTTTTGCAAGCGCAACTGAAATAGTTGTCTTTTGATAGCGACAATTTCTTCAGAAAGTTTCTCGTCACTTAATTCTCTTACTTCTGACATCTTGGGAAGAGGCATAAGCTACTCCTGCTCCTGTGGTTGAGAGCGCACAATAAACTTGGTTTTTATGGGCAGTTTAAATGAAGCCAAACGCATAGCTTCACGGGCGATTTCTTCAGAAACCCCACCGATTTCAAACAAAATACGTCCTGGCTTGACTACAGCTACCCAAAACTCTGGCGAACCTTTACCTGAACCCATCCGGGTTTCAGCAGGACGCATGGTTACAGGTTTATCAGGGAAAATCCGAATCCAGATTTGTCCACCCCGACGGATATAACGAGTCATTGCCCGACGAGAAGCCTCGATTTGCCGCGAGGTAATCCAAGCAGGTTCTTGCGCTTGGAGTGCAAAATCACCGAAATTGAGGGTGCTGCCACGGCTGGCTAGTCCCTCCATCCGTCCGCGCTGTTGTTTGCGGAATTTAGTTCTTCTAGGGCTTAACATGATTGGCTACTAGGTACTGGGCATTGGGCATTGGGCATTGGGCATTGGGCATTGTCAATTCTCTATGCCCCATGCCCCATGCCCCATTCCCATTTATCCTTCATTTGAGCGGTCTTCAAATTGCTGGCGACGACGTTGTTGTTGACGGCGACGGGGTTCACGATCGCGATCGCCGCGATCACGGGGATCGCGTTCACGTTCGCGGCTTGCAGGTGGTGGCGGAGTTTCTTCCTGTCCAGGAATAATTTCTCCTTTAAACACCCATACTTTGATGCCCAAAATACCGTAAACAGTTTTTGCCGTGCAATAAGAGTAGTCAATGTCAGCCCGTAAGGTATGTAAAGGTACTCTACCTTCACGAGTCCACTCTGTCCGGGCAATTTCTGCACCGTTGAGCCGACCACTGACTTGGATTTTAATACCTTGGACACCAGCGCGTTGGGCCCGTTGAATCGATTGCCGCACTACCCGCCGAAAGGAAACCCGACGTTCCAATTGTTGAGCAATGTATTCGGCAATTAGGTAGGCATCAGCATCAACTCGTTGGACTTCAACTACGTTAATGCGAATTTGGCGATTACTACCCAAAAGTCCTTGCAGTCCGGTACGCAAGGATTCTATACCTTGACCACCACGGCCCACTACTACACCTGGTCTAGCGGTGCGTACTTCTAAGTCGATTTGGTCGGCTTTGCGCTCAATCCGCACCTCGGAAATACCGGCATTGTTTTGAGCGAGTCTACCCAGCTTTTGGTCTATGTATTGACGGAGTTTGTGATCTTCTTGGAGAAGTTCTGGATAGCGATCAGGAACAGCAAACCAACGGGATTGATGTTCTTGTGTAATACCCAGGCGAAAACCAACTGGATGAATCTTCTGTCCCACGAATGCTTCCTCTAAAATTTCTTACTTTACGCAATTTATTTCGTGTAAAAAAAGCTTATTTTTCTGGGGCGGCTGCAACGGCCACAGTAATATGACACGTCGGCTTGCGAATTTGGTAAGCTCGACCTTGCGCTCTTGGTTGGAACCGCTTCAGCGATGGCCCTTGATCGGCATAAGCCTGAGTAATCACTAGTTGAGTCCGATCTAACCCAGCGTTGTGTTCGGCATTGGCAGCAGCGCTTCTGAGAACCTTCAATATGGGTTCAGTGGCGCGATAGGGCATGAATTCCAGGATGATTAACGCTTCCCGGTACGATCGCCCCCGAATTTGATCGAGTACGCGACGCACTTTATAGGCCGAGATGCGGATAAAACGAGCGATCGCTTTTACTTCAGTAGTATTAGTAGCCATAATTTTCTCCAATTTTGTCATTTGCCATCTGTCATTTGTCCTTTGTCCTTTGTCCTTTGTCGAGAGCTAATAACTAATGACCAATGACTAATGACAAATGACTAATCACTACCTACCTGCTTTTTTGTCGCTTTTTCCATGACCTCTGTAGGTGCGTGTCGGGGCAAATTCACCCAACTTGTGTCCTACCATCTGTTCATTTACAAAAACTGGAACGTGTTGGCGTCCATTGTGAACAGCTATGGTATGACCTACCATTAGAGGCAAAATTGTCGAAGCTCTTGACCAAGTTTTAATAACTTCTTTTCTGTTGTTGTCGTTGAGCTTTTCAATTTTCTTTAAGAGATGATCCGCAACGAAAGGACCTTTTTTTAGAGAACGACCCATAGTTCAATTTTGGATTTAGGATTTAGGAATTAGGAGTGAGGAGTTAGGAATTAGGAGTTAGATTTTACTCTCAACTTATAACTCTTAACTCCTAACTCTTTAAGACTCACGACCACCGCGACCGCGTTTAGAAGACTTACGACGACGACGCACAATCAATTTGCTGCTAAGTTTCTTGCGATTGCGTGTCTTCGCGCCCAATGTGGGTTTACCCCAAGGTGTAACAGGCCCTGATCTACCGATAGGTGCCCTACCCTCACCACCACCATGTGGGTGATCCACTGGGTTCATGACGCTACCTCTAACCTTAGGACGGCGACCTTTCCAGCGATTTCGCCCTGCTTTACCTGCACTTAGGTTTCTCGCATCAGTGTTGCCTACTTGCCCAATGGTGGCGTAGCATTCGCGCCGAATTAAGCGGACTTCTCCTGAAGGCAACTTGAGAGTTACATAATCACCTTCTTTTGCCACAACTTGAGCGCTAGCACCAGCTGCACGCACGATTTGACCACCTTTGCCAGGAGTCATTTCTACGTTGTGAACACCAGTACCCAAGGGAATCTTTGAGAGAGGTAAAGCATTACCATCTTCAAAGGGAGCTTCAGGCCCAGAAATAATTATTGTTCCAACTTTCAAGCCGTTGGGATGGAGGATGTACCGTTTTTCGCCATCTTGGTAATACAAAAGGGCAATTCGGGCATTGCGGTTAGGATCGTATTCAATTGCTGCGACTTTGGCAGGAATGTTATGTTTATCCCTTTTAAAATCGATGATCCGGTAAAGTTGTTTGTGTCCGCCACCCCGGCGACGACTGGTAATCCGCCCGGTATTATTTCGACCTTTGGCGCGATGCTTCGAGGTAGTTAGGGATTTTTCTGGCTCGGTTTTTGTGATCTCCGCAAAGTCAGAAACTGTAACTTGGCGAGTGCTGGGGGTATAAGGGCGATAAGAACGAGTACCCATATTTTTAAGTGCTGAGTGCTGTTAGCGATAGCGGGGCGTTGAGCCACTGCTGAGGAGCCAGTGCGTTGCGGAGGTTCCCTCCGTTGTAGCAACTGGCGTTGCTGAGTGTTGAGTTGTGAGTTTTGAGTTTAGTAACTCTGACTCTTAACTCCTAACTCATAACTTTGTTAAACTTCTGGGAATAGGACTTGTCTAATCTTGTCTTCATCCCCAGGTGCGACTGTAACAATGGCTCGCTTATATTGGGGTTTGTAACCGATAAATTTACCAACGCGCCGCTTTTTACGCGGTGGTAGAGTGGTGTTGACTTTTACAACCTTGACCTGAAACAAGTCTTCGATCGCAGCCTTGATCTCTGGCTTAGATGCCTTTGGAATTACTTCAAAGGTGTACTTATTCTGCTCCATTAAAATGGTCGCTTTTTCAGTGACAATTGGGCGACGCACTAAGTCGGCAAGGTCGCGGGGGTCAAAGCTAGGCACTGTAGACCTCCTGAATTTTTTCTAGGGCTGATGCCGTAACTACAATCTTGTCAGCGTGCAGTAAATCAAAAACATTTAGCTGATCGGCTGCAATTAGTTTTAAATTTTCAATGTTACGGGCTGACAAATAAACGTTATCTGTATCCGCAATTTCAGACAAAATTAACAGTGACTTACTTTCTGGTGCTACTCCCCAACGAGCAAGGGCTGCCACTAATTCTTTAGTTTTCGGGCGAGATAGCTCGGTGCTAAATTCTTCTACTATGATCAAATCGTCTATGCGGCTGACAAATGCTGTCCGCAGTGCTAAACGTCGCTCTTTGCGGTTCAACTTGAGGTTAAAGTCTCTGGGCTTTGGCCCAAAGATTACACCACCACCACGCCACAGTGGCGAACGAATAGACCCGGCACGAGCGCGACCAGTACCTTTTTGTCGCCAAGGTTTACGGCCACCGCCTCTGACTTCTGAACGAGTTTTTGTACTGGCATTTCCTTGACGAGCATTAGTCAATTGCCGTACCAAGGCGCGGTGTACAATATGAGACGCTGTTTCTTCCTTGGCAGTGCGCAACTCGAAGGTCGTCTCGCGGACTTGTTCTCCTTGCCAATTTTTAACTACGCTTTCAACCATCTTTGTTATTTGTCCTTTGTCATTTGTCTTTTGTCATTTGTCCTGTGTCCTGTGTCATTTGTCCTGTGTCATTTGTCCTTTGTCCTTTAACCAATTGACTAATGACCATTGTACAGACGCGATTAATCGCGTCTCTACTGACTAATGACTAATGACTAATAACTTTTGACTATCCCACTGTTTTTGCAGGCACGATACTTACTAAAGCGCCCGGTTTACCAGGAATTGCTCCCTTAATTAGCAATAAGTTGCGTTCTGTATCAACTCGCACTATGGTCAGCTTACGGATTGTGATACGTTTGCCACCTAAACGCCCTGCCATCCGCTTACCTGGATAGACACGACCTGGTGTTGTACCAGCACCAATAGAACCAGGCGCTCTGTGGTTTTTGGAACCGTGTGACATGGGCCCCCGACCAAAGTTGTTGCGCTTCTGGTTTCCCGCAAAGCCGCGACCGATGCTTGTGCCGACTACATCGACAATTTGACCCGCACTAAAAATATCTGCTTTAATCTCTTGACCTAAAGCATAATCACCAGAACTTTCGGTGTGATATTCATTTAGGTGACGCAATGCTGGGGCAGATGATTTAGCTAAATGGCCCAGTAGTGGTCTGTTCAGTGCCTTTGGTTTGACTTCGCCATAACCAACTTGAATGGCAAAGTAACCGTCGGTTTGTTTCGTTTTAACTTGTGTAACGGTGCATGGCCCTGCTTGAATGACAGTTACAGGAATAGCTACTCCTGCTTCGTCAAATATTTGGGTCATGCCCAGCTTGGTGCCGAGAATACCTACAGACACAGTAACTGGTTCTCCTTTCTACTTGCTGACCTTGGAATTGGACTCTAGAGGACACGCTTTGTACGCATCAGTTTAGGCTGGGTTAGCCTGCGAAATTTGAATGGTTTAAATAAACCGCTCCAAATACTTTCGGACACAACAAACCGTGTCCGTACTGCTTGGTGAATCTGTTTAGCTTCACTCACTAGATCACCAGAACAGCCACAAGTCCCTTCCCATTGGGAAGGAGTAACTTCTGGAATCAATGCAAGGCGCTACAGCTTTAAGCTGTGTGCAGCAATGCTTTCGTCCAAGCAATTGCTCTGGCACTTTCTGGAGGCAGCGCTGTCGGCGGGGTTTTCCGATTTTCGCCCATAAGACGGCTTCCCGGAGGTTGGCTACTGCCGTGTTGCAGTTGGACTTAAGCGGTTTTTACCACCCAGTATCCGTTAACTGAGACTGACGTAATGCCATGAAACCAACATTGCTGCTCAGTTTTTACTTCCTTAAACACCTTAAACTATTGTTTAAGATTTTGCCTGCTTTTTGGGAGGCACAGGAGTAAATGTACTCTGGAGCTTTGGATTGGCTTTGATTATTCGTCCATAAGCTCCAATGTTGACCTGAAAGCTTTCTTAGTTTACCAGTCTACGATCGCTCTGAGTTAGATTATCCAATTTGCATTGATTCATCAGCTTGTGATGCTAAGACTACCTCAGAATGACAGTAAGAAGGGATTTTAATTTGCGTCTTTGGTCACAATCCAATAATATAAATTATTTATTTATGTTTGTCCAGTAATTTATCGAGTTATTTTTGGGGAGTGGGGAGTGGGGAGATGAGGGAGATGAGGGAGATGAGGGAGATGAGGGAGATAAGGGAGTGAGGGAGTGAGGGAATGAGGGAAGAAAGAATAACTAATGCCCAATGCCCAATGCCCAATGCCCAAAAAAATGCTTTTAATCTATCGGTTCAGGGTAAATAATAGAGATATCTAAGTGGGATAAGACGAAAATCTATGGCACTAATTACCACTGGCAACGGTTTAATGCGCGATCTGGAAAAATTTGGCGCTCTTGGCGTGTATGTACCTCTGGAAGGGGGTTATGAAGGTCGATATCAGCGCCGACTACGCGCAGCTGGCTATACCACTCTCCACATTACCGCCAAGGGACTGGGCGATATAGCTGCGTATCTCACAAGAATTCATGGAGTCAGACCTCCTCATCTTGGTAAAAAAAGCACTGGTAGTGGTGCGGCAGTAGGTCATGTGTACTATTTGCCACCAATTATCAATTCTCATTTAGAACAGCTACCACCAAAGTCAAAGGGGCTGGTGTTGTGGATTATTGAAGGGCATATTCTTTCCAATGAGGAACTTGAGTATTTAACGAATTTGCCTCAGCTAGAACCACGAGTAAGAGTAGTCATTGAGAGGGGTGGCGATCGCGCCTTCCGTTGGACTTCTCTAGAAAAAACTCTGTTAGCTAGTTAGTCATTAGTCATTAGTCATTAGTCATTTGCTCATGACTAATGACTTAATTCAATCAGCATTTCAATAATGCTGAATCGAAAACCACAAGATGCAAATAACCGCCGTGAAGCCTCGTTAGCAATTGCTGTATCTAGACGAATTTGCTTAACGCCCATCTGATGAAAGCGTTCAATAGTTAGCATCACCATTTGCCGCGCAATTCCGTTTTGGCGATATTCTGGCTCAACCCAGATATCATGAATAAAAGCAAATTCCTGTAACCGATAAATTGGTATTTCTCGCTCAATTGTCGCCACCAGAAAAGCTACAAGTTGCCCTTCATTCTCGGATACTAGAAATACAGTGCGATCGCTATTTGCCAAACGTGTCAACCATTGTTCATAACGCTGTTCTGGATTCGGCAGAAAACCATACTTGGCAGAATCCCAAGACTCATGCAAAGCACAAATTTTGGCAACCATTGGTAAAACTGCGGGTACGTCAGCTGTGCTAGCGGGGCGGATCAGCATAAGTTCTGGAATTTGTTGCAGAAACAGTTAAAGTACAGGTTGTAATGAAAGCTTCAATCCTGTTGGTGAGCGAATTTATAACCACCCCACAAAGAAAGAGCGATCGCTATTACTAGCAAAATCGGTATGCTGTACCAAGGAAACTCAGACAAGGGTAAATGAGCAGCTGCACGCAGTCCGATGCTGGCGTAGGTGAGTGGTAATAGGTAAACTACGACTTTGAGGGCAGATGGTAATGTACCAGGGTCAAAGAAGGTGGCTCCTAAGAATGACATGGGGATAATTATAAAATTGTTGTAGAGTCCAACTGATTCGAGCGATCGTACACTCAAACCAACAATCACCCCTAACCCAGCAAATACCGAACAATTCAGCACCACTAACAATAGAAATAGTGGGTTGAGGAAATTCCAGTTTCCAGTCAACAGCACCGCTACCAAAATCACCGAAGCCGATGTCATCAACCCCCGCACTATTCCCGCCAGCATTTTTCCGATATGTAACGCCAAGGGATGTATAGGAGTTAACAACAATTCCTCGAAGGTTTTGGTAAATAGTCTGTCTCCACAAATCGAAAATGTCGTTCCAGCAAAGCTAACTGTCATCGATGATAGCGCCACCATCCCCGGTAATATAAATTCTAAATAGTTGTTATAGTTACCACTAATCCCTGAGCCGGGTTTGATGGAACTACCCAAACCCAATCCAAAAGCTAAAATATATATCAGTGGGGATATTAAGCCTGATGCAGCAATTGGTACGATTCTGACACGTAAATCTAACCAATCTCCCCAAAAAATAGTCAGACTATCAGCTAGAAAAATTTGAAGTTGCGAAGTTTTGAACTTCTTGCTTGAGAATAACGCTCTTTGAGATGCCACTTGCTTCTAATTAGTTATTAAAACTTTCTTAAATTTTAATTTACATTGTTTGACATATCAATTACTAGGGGTAACAAAAATATCTAATACGAAAAATTCATCTTGGAAATTTATTAAGCACAACGCGATGTGCAAGTTATTCTTGGAACTTTGCTTCCATTCTTCTCTTTGAAAGGTCGATAGGCATTGATTTTTGCTCCCATTCCCTGCTAGAGAAGGGGCTGGGGTTAGGTTTGAAAGAATGTTGTACACGGCGCAAGCACACGTTTCCTCCGCTCAAACTTTTTGCAAAATTACAAACAAAAAGCTAGATAATTCAAGTATTCTCACTGCGTTGTTTGTGCAAATTGAATCAAGACTATCTGATAGATATCAAAAACATGTTATAATAATTGGTTAAGTAAGATATAGAAGTTAAAGACAGTTACTCTGTGATTTCCATGTGAAGCAGCACAAAGGTAATAACAATTTCTTAATCGGCAAATAAATAAAAAGACTCACCAATTCTTCAAGATGGAAACAATAACCAACAAGGTTGAAATTCTGTCCAGATATTTAGATAAGTTGCTATTTTTATCATTTAAGAAGAATACTCCCCAAAAAGTCGCAGACAATTACAGTTAAGAATAGGCATACTGAAAGAGGGAGAAAACTTTAGACTACTCCCTTCCTAATCGGCGTGAAGGTGATTAAGCAACAATGAAACGTAAACCTACTGGTAGATCGGCTACTTCTTCTAAACCCTCTATTTTCCAATCCCCTATGTTTAACCTCTTCACCATCGCAATTATGGGAGGGGTGTTGATTTTAGGAATTGGGATTGGCATTGCTTTTAGTTCTACAACCACGTTGGCGCCATCAAACGTGGCTTCCCGTGAATTCATTGACACCAAAGCACCAAACCCGGAAATTTGTGTGCAGTACGGAGCCAGCGCGATGGTGATGGACGCTAGACTGTTCGTTACTCTTAACCCCTTCAATGTGTATGTTGCCCAGCCGAGTATGCGTCCTGGATGCGTAATCCGACAAAATAACTGGGCGCTTTTAGAGCAACGTAAGCTGGTGACTAATGATCAGGTAAATGAATGCAAAAATCGCCTGAATACCTTTGGCTTTACAGGTAATTTAGACAGTGACAAACCTGATATTAGGTGTATATATCAGAATGAAGCTGCTCAAAACTTCTTTACGGCTCAACCAGGAGCAGTTGGAACACCTCAGGAAACTGACAGATTTTAGATTTGGGAATGGGGAATGGGGCATTGGGCATTGGGCATTAGTCATTAGTCATTAGTCATTAATTATTCTTCTGCTGCCTCCCCTGCTCCCTCATCCCCCCACAGACGCGATTAATCGCGTCTCTACCCACTCCCTATCTATTTTTAGGAAGGGGTTGACCAAACTCGATTACCTGGGGATTGGGAAGATTGGGGATGGTTGGAAGTGGAAATTCCGACATACCGAAAGAAGGAATGCTATTTAAGTTACCGGGTTGATTTGGGAAAGAAGGAGGGGGAAGAATTAAACCAGGTTGTTGAGAGGATGTATTAGGAGTTAGGGGAGGAACAGTCACAAAAGGCTGCCCTGAGTTATTAATAATTGTTGAGGGCAGGTTATTTGATATAGGCGGAACTGTGAGTAAGGGCGCTTGTAGATTAGTTGTGGTTATGGGTAGGTTAATAGGCGGCTTTTTGGGTGTTTGAGGTTGTTTCTTGGGTGAAGTTGGGGAGTTCCCTGGTTTTACGGCAGTAGTTTTACCAGAAATAACCGGACGCAATACCCAGCGAGTGGAGTTTTTTCGAGAAACGGGTTGCAGTTGTATCTGTTTAGGATTTAAAACAGTCCCTGGTGCTAAATCTAGGACAATGCGTGTGTCGTTAGGATTCAGTTGAGAAACGCGAATACTTTTGATTGCTCCAGAATAATTTTGTTGTGTGGTAACTTTGCCCAACTTAGTATTCGGTAAATCTACAACAAGCCGGGAGGGTTGGGTAAGGTAGAAATAACGGGGGGTTGTGCCTGCTGAGAGGGTGATTTCGAGTTGCTGTGTCTTGGAGGAAAAACGCCAATTTTCTAGCTTTGCCACTGGTGTAGCAGCAGTAGTGCAAGTTTCAAGCGCGATCGCTGCACAAAAGCCTAATAGACTGATGCTAAATAGCTGCTTGCGCCATTGGCAAAATTGCCTAGTCTTTAGTCCCTGATCCATTCTTTTTATCTGCTCCATAAAACCCATACAATGCGCTCTTCCAATCCCTACTCACCACTCCCCACTCTCCACTCCCCAATTCAATTAGCTTTTTGGGACACAGCAGTAAATTTTAGAGGTTGTGGAATATCATTTACGGTTAATTGACCTGTCATATTACTTTTATCCACAAGTTGCATTTGAATTGCGACTGAGTTTAGAGGATCATTTTGGGGGCGAGGAATATTACAAAGGATTGATTTACCAACTTTTCCAGATAAATTTAACTGTTGATTTCGGAAGATGCCTGCCAGAGAGTGCTTTTCGTCAGTATCGGGGTTAGCGTTTGCCGATAATACAGAGGCATTTAAGTAAATACCCGACTGCTCAATGTTTAACGTCAGGGTATCTGATTTTTCACAGTTAGGCAAATTCTCAGCCAGGGTTAGACGATACCGACCGTTAATTGGAGGAGGAGCCTTGAGATTGTTTTCGCCATAAACACTTACAGTTTTAAACAACAGTAGCACTGAAGTTATTGCTACTCCGTAAAAAGTTAAAGATTTGAGGTTGAAATGATTCATGAATTTCAACTCCTCAATGTTGGCTCTTGACTACTAACCTCAGGAAGCATAGAGGCAAGGTGAGCGGTGACTTGGCTGTAGCGGCGGGTAATCAGCAAGGAGGAACGACATTGGATAGCTAGTTGATCTGTATATCTTCCCAGAGTTTGGCGCTCGATACCCCAAGCGCGGCTGGTGCCAGCAATAGTTAGGTCAACACCTTCTGAGGCTTGAATTACGGCTTGGATTGGTTCTGGGGCTTCGATAATTTTGATTTCAATGCGATCGCGTATACTGGTGGGCAATTGTTCCATCATCGTGTGTAGTTCGTAACTCGATTCTTCCTTGCCTTGATTTGCTACTATCTGTAATATTTGCAACATACAAGTTTCACGAACCAACCGAGTGCCGAGGCTTCCCGTTTGCTAATGCCACTGACACGGGCCGCTACATAAGTGCCAACATATTTGCCTGCGATCGCCACTCCTAAAACCAACGTACACAAAAGCCACAATTCTGGACGGTTGAGTAAGCCAATCTGCGTCCGTAAGCCACTGTAGGCGAAAAATATTGGCAGCAAGAATATCAAAACAAAATCTTCGGTTTTTACTGCCAATTCCCGCACTAAATCTTCATTTTTGGGCATTGCTGCTCCCAGTAAAAATGCCCCAAAAATTAAGTGAATACCAATTAGTTCGGTGATTAATGCCGACGCAACTACTGCCATATAAATTCCAGCTAGCAGCAATTGGCTGAGGCGTCCCGCACGGAGGTAGTGTTTGGCAAGGCATTGGAGAAACCAACGTCCAGCCGTCAACATCAAGCCGATGTAAACTATGCTGGCGATAATTGTGGGTATCGCACCTGCAAAGTCACCAGTTCGAGCAACTGCGATCGCTACTGCTAAGAGACACCAAGCTGTCACATCATCCACTGCTGCACAAGTTAACGCCAACGTTCCTAAACGCGTTCCTTGTAAATTGTTTTCAGTAATGATTCGCGCCAATTTTCCCCCGCCAATTTTGCAGCCAACATACAAGCAATACCTTTGCCGAGAATTGCGATCGCAATAATTAAGAGCGTAATTCCCCATAAAGTAGGTGTGTTTATTAATCCGATTTTAGTATTCAGTCCAGAGAAGACAAAAAATATCGGTAACAAAAAAGAAGTAGTTAAAAACTCCGTATGTTGGCGAATTTGTTGGGCGAATTCTTGGCGTGGTGTCACTGCTCCTAGCACAAAAGCACCAAATATTGCATAGATACCTGTGACATCGGTAAACCATGCACAAAACATCAAAATTATCAACATCAAAGTTAGGGTTTGTTTGTTCACACGTGCATCGCGTTTTGTCATGCATATAAACGCTTTAAGTAGAGGTTGACCGATAAAAATTGCAAATAGCACGTAGCAAATGCCACCACCAATTGCTAATATGGCAATGCTCAGAGAATTTTTCACCCTAGCAAGGACGATCGCTAGCAAACACCAAGCAACTGCATCATCTACCGATGCAGCACCTAAAGCCAAAGTACCGAAGCGGGTTTGTGCAAGACCGCGCTCGTAAAGAATGCGAGCTAACATCGGAAATGCCGTAATTGTCATCGATGCACCTAGATACAAAGCGGCTGACCAAAGCGTTACTTTTGGTTGAAAGAAATCGCCATTGTGATAAAACCAAAAAGATGCGATCGCTCCTAAAATAAAAGGAGTGATAATCCCGGCAGCAGATAGCAAACTTGCACTTTTGATATGATGTTTTAAGAGTTTAGTGTTGAACTCTAAACCAATTAAAAACATATAAATTGTCAACCCAATCTGGCTAATATAGCAATCCGGAATCATCTGTGAGAAAATACTTAAATTATAATCGTACTTTTAAACACTCATTAACAACTTAATTTTCCGGCTAGAATTATATATATTGCATAATCCATAGCTTCAAAGTAAGTTATTTAAAGTACATTAAATATTACCGTATTTTCTCATGAATCATTTAGGATTGCTATAGCAGGTATTTAACGGCAAACTAATCGGCAGTGATTAATTGTTTTCAATTGATATCATAAGCTCATCTGTTCTATTACGTCGCCTAAAGGCTTTTTGAATTTTGAACTTTGCATACTAGTAGTCTGTCAAGCTAACAATGCTTGGTTAATAGCAATAAGAAAAATTTCTTTCTCCCCCTGCTCCCCCTGCCTCAAGAGCCTGCCTCGATCCGTCAATTTTGGCTTGACAGACTAGTAGTAGTCTGTCCCATTAATTCTAAGGGTTAGTAGAGTCACGTCGCTTCGCTCCGAATTCAAAATTCAAAATTCAAAATTCAAAATTACAATCCCCATAAATAAATTTAGGCGATGCACTGAGCGTAGCCGAAGTGGGCTTGTACCATCAAGGAATAATTGGTCACGAGTAATTGATTTTACTCCCTCTCCACTAATGGAGGCTGAAGCACTAGTTCCGTAAGAATTGGACAGTAGTATTCAGCAATTTTCTTAGCGATCGCATCTGGTCGGGAAATTTTATCTAGATTGCAAAGTAAAATTACGGTAATTTTGTCATCAATAAAGCGGGTAATGTTACTTGCGAATCCTAAAATTGAACCATTATGACCAACTACTCGGCGATCGCCATAATTGAATACCCACCAACCTAAACCTGCAACATATCTCAACTTTTCCCAATCATCGCCTTGATTGGGAAAATGAGGAGTCCACATTAAATCAAAGGTTGATTGTTTTAACAAAGTTGCACCACAAAGCGCCTGTTCCCACTTCACCATATCTGTCACACTGGATAGTTGGCCTCCAGCAGAATAGGTAACAGAAGGACTGTAGTAAGGTTTGTTAACGAGTTTGCTGTTTGGCAACCGATAGCCAGCAGCCCGGTGTGCCACTATGTCTTTGGGATCATTCATCACGGTTGCGTTCATTCCCAAAGGAGCAAAAATGCGCTCTTGCAACAAATCTCTATAAGATTGTCCAGTTACCTTTTCTAGGAGCAAACCCAGTAGATAGTAGCCTGTGTTGTCATAGGCGCTAAACTCACCCGGTTGGAACTTGAGGGGTAGGTGAGTAACTAGAGCCAAAATTTCAGATTTCGATAAATTAAGATGGGTAATTTCCCAGTAGTTTGGGGCATCGGTATAGCTGGGAATTCCAGACTGATGAGACAGAATATGTTGAATTGTGACATTTTGCCAAGCTAAGGGTAGATAATCGAGATAATCTGCGATCGCATTTTCTAGCGAAATTATCCCTTGTTCCACCAGCATCATTATGGCTGTAGCGGTGAAAGTTTTACCAACAGAGGCAATTTCATAAACTGTATGTTCAGTAGCTGGAACAGAGTGTTCAACATTCGCCAGTCCATAGCCCTTAACTAAAACAGGTTCACCTTCCTGCACCACTGCAACAGAAAGTCCAGGAATCTGATTTTGAGTCATTATGGCTCGAATATAGTCGTCAATCATATATTATTGACCTGATTTTTGTTTGATGATGGGGAGATAAGGGAGATGAGGAAGCAAGAAAGCAGGGTCAGGGCGGCGTACAGCAGCGCGGCCAGCAGTGAGGGCGACATGGATGCGGGCTCCTTGAAGTCATGGGCAGGCGGTGGATCAGGCCTCCATGCTGAGGCCGCGCGGCTTCGCCATCGAGTGTCCATATCGACATTGATCGGGCTAATATGGACATCATGAAAACAGCCGTACTGATCCTGCCCGGCGTGCTGGATATCAGTCTGGGCATCACGCTCGACGTGATGAACACCGCCAATCGCCTGTGCGTGCTGACGGACCGGCCACCC